>NZ_ADFQ01000087.1:0-12997 GCF_000177355.1 Prevotella amnii CRIS 21A-A | reverse complement strand
AGGGCATAGCAACTTCTCCTACCACTTTGTTGGAGCTTAGTAATGCAGAACTACAATCGGTAAAGGAAAGTGTGGGCAAGTCAAAAGCAGAAGGTACATACACTAACCTTTGCTATGCGAATAGAATGCTGTGCGAGTTTATAAAGGACTTAGAGAGTAAGGATATAGAAATCCGAAGTATAACGGAGGAACTGTTTGAGGAATACCGCTTCTTTCTTAAAAAGAAAGGATTGAAAGGCTCTACCATCAACAATTATCTTTGTTGGCTGAGCCGACTGATGTTCCGTGCGGTCAGCAAGAGGATTATCCGCTGCAATCCGCTTGATAACGCCAAGTATGAGAAGGATGAAAAGAAGATACGCTTTCTGCAAAAGAGCGATGTGATGAAACTTATGTCAATGAGGATGAATGACAAGGAAACAGAGTTAGCAAGACAGATGTTCATCTTTTCCTGCTTCACAGGCTTAGCTATCTCAGATATGGAGAATTTGAAATACAAGCATATCCAAACGGCAGCGGACGGACAGATGTATATAAGAAAGGAACGTCAGAAGACCAAGATGGAGTTCATTGTACCGTTACACCCCATTGCCAAGACGATTATCGAGCAGCAAAGGCAACTAAAAGCGGTGAAAGAAGAAGGCAATAATACGGATATGGATAACCGTCTTATCTTTCAACCCTGTTGCAGCAGAAGTGTGTTAGCAGCGAAGTTAAGCATCGTAGGCAGGGCTTGTGGTATCAAACAACGTTTGTCCTATCACATGGGAAGACATACCTTCGGAACGATGTGCCTAAGTGCAGGTATTCCCATAGAGAGCATCGCCAAGATGATGGGACACGCATCAATTGCAAGTACGCAGATTTATGCGCAGGTAACCGACTGCAAGATTTCGGAAGATATGGATAGGCTTATTGCCAAACAAAAGTGTACGAATGGGATAATGCAAAAGGCAGCATATAAAACAATAGTGTAAGGTCAGAGAGGAAAATGACCATTTCGCTGCAACTCCTTGTATCATAGTCTTTTATTTTTTTATCCTTTTTAATTGTAGCCATATTGTAGCCACAACAGAGTATTTTGAGAGTACACGCAGATACTGCTACCCGAAATGCGCACTTGCATTTCTTGGGTTCAAAAGTACAAAAAAGTAGAACATCCTCCAAATTATTGTGGGAAAATGTTTTAGAAATCTTTTGGCTACAATTTTCAGTGCATGGTGCAAGTCTATATATATAGATAGACCTTGCACCATGCACTGACAGTCCCAAAGGTGTGATTGATATGGCAGGCTCAATATTTTCGCCTACGTATTGGGCAACACGGCAACAAATAACGCATAATGTTAAAAATGCAAAATGGCAATATAATGCCAATATTGGCAATTTAATATTCTTTCTAAAGCCCTATTTGTTAAGAACTTTGCAGCATTATTTCTAACAAAAAGACGGATACATATGAATACAAAGAAACAAAACTCCGGAAGTAATGCAAAATTCTACGTTGTACTTCCGACACTTGAAATCATGCTCTCCGCCAGCAAAAACTGCAAGCTAAGGGCAGGCTATGCCAATATGGAATATTCCAACTTTATGAAACACTGCAAGATGCAGACCGACCTTCGTATCAACACTTATGCAAGATGTGCGGCAGCCTTCGATATGGACGTGCTCTTGATACATCTCCCCAAGGGTATGATTGAGTCCATGATAGCAACCACGCCCCATAAAAGCCTTCGCTTCTCCACAATGGAGCAGGAAGATCTCATCGTCATTCTCAATCGGCTGTGCAAGCTGGACAGTAGAAGATTTAAGCAGCATCTTATGCAGTTATTGCACCAATTGGGGAAGGACTCTGAATTTCCAGACGGATGATAATCCACGGAGAGCAACTATTCAATCCTAAACTGAAAAGAGAAGTGGCATATGACAGAAGAAGACAATTTACAAAAGACGGTAATTGCAGAGTTACGCTCACTAAGGAACGACATGGAGCGGATAGCCGGCTTTATCGTGGAAATGAGACGCGATTATTCCGTTTTGGAGGATAAGATGGAACTCAGTTCCTCCGACGTCATCAGACTCTTGGGCATTTCGCGGGCATCCCTTGCCCGATGGAGGGACACCAACGCAATCCCGTTCAGGTATATATCATGCAACCACGTTGCCTATCCGTTCAAGGGACTTTACGTCGCCGTCAAGAGCGGACGTGCCTCCTTCAAGGGTTTCAGACGAGTGGAAGCCCTACAACGGCTCAACGCCTACAAGGATGG
The DNA here is from genome assembly GCF_000177355.1 of Prevotella amnii CRIS 21A-A. Lineage (NCBI taxonomy): Bacteria > Pseudomonadati > Bacteroidota > Bacteroidia > Bacteroidales > Prevotellaceae > Prevotella > Prevotella amnii. Next base: position 10,724 of record NZ_ADFQ01000087.1, on the reverse strand, counting down.
TGTCCTTAAAGGATATATGGGTGATGGTCAAACTTTATTTGAGGAGCTATGAACATCAAAGAAGAAATACTGAGCCGAACCAACAAAGGACTGGATGTGTTCTGCTTCTATATGCCTATCGACTTTGTGCCAAAGCGCAATTTCCGAAATCCTATGTATGACGACAGGCGTGCATCGTGCAATATCTATCTCGACAACAAGTCCGGCTGCTACCGAATGAAGGACTTTGGCAACGATGCCTACTCCGGCGACTGCTTTTGGTTTGCAGCCACAATGCTCGGACTGGACGTGAGGAAAGACTTTGTTAAGGTGCTTGAAACCATAAATCGGGACTTGCAGCTGAATATTTGCATTGAAAGGAAAGAACATAGTAATCCCCACACAATGATGATGAAGCCTTGCAAACCACCCTTAGTACAACCACCTAACCAGCTCAAGAAGATGGAAGGTAAAAAATGGTACAAGCTAATTGAGCAATCTTTCAATGTCAAAGAACTAGACTATTGGGAGCAATACGGCATTGATGCTAAGACTCTGCAACGTTTTCATGTAAAGTCGCTTGCTCGCTATGAGTCTGTCTCCAATCAGGGAAAGCCGTTTACTCTTGGTTCTACACATGATGAGCCTATGTTTGGATATAGCATGGGGAAGTTTGTAAAAGTCTATCGCCCTAAGAGTAAGCTGCGCTTTCTTTATGGGGGTGAGAAAGTGAACGACTATGTCTTTGGCTTCCAGCAGCTGCCCAGCAAAGGGGATGTTGTTTTCATCACAGGTGGGGAGAAAGACGTGCTTTCACTTTCGGCTCATGGTTTCAACGCCATCTGTTTCAACAGTGAGACGGCACAGATTCCTGAGAATATCATCGAAGGATTGCAGCTTCGCTTTCAACACATTATTATATTGTACGATACGGACGAGACAGGTGTAAGGGAAGCTAAACGGCAGACAGATGCATTTGCTCAATACAAGGTATTGAGTCTAACCTTACCATTGCAAGGGGGTAAGTCGGAGAAGGATATATCGGACTTCTTTGCCTTGGGCAATGAAGCAAAGGACTTGAAAGTGCTTCTTAATGATATGTTCACCAATATGTATGCACAGACGATGATGATATTGCAATCTTGTGAGATAGACTACGATAATCCGCCAGACGCTTCAAAGTCGGTGGTGGCAGTAAATGGTGTTCCGCTTGGAACGCAGGACAATCTGTTTTGTATCACAGGTGGAGAAGGAACAGGCAAAAGCAACTACATTGCCGCCATCCTTGCCGGCACACTTGGTTCAGAAAGATTACAGGCAGAGCAAACCTTGGGATTGGAGGTAACTGCCAACCCCAAAGGTTTGGCCGTTCTTCACTATGATACGGAACAGTCCGAGGCACAACTCTATAAGAACTTGGAGAAGACGCTTCGCAGGGCTAGTATCAAGTCCGTGCCTGAGTTTTATCATTCTCTCTATTTGGCATCACTATCTCGCAAGGACAGACTGAAAATCATTCGTGAGAGTATGGACTTGTTTCATCACAAACACAGTGGAATTCATCTTGTGGTCATTGACGGTATAGCAGACTTGATACGCTCCGCCAACGATGAAACGGAGAGTATAGCCATCGTGGACGAACTCTACCGCTTGGCAGGAATTTACAATACTTGTATCATTTGCGTACTCCATTTTGTACCCAACGGCATCAAACTAAGGGGACATATAGGGTCTGAACTGCAACGCAAGGCGGCGGGTATTCTTTCCATTGAGAAGGATGACAATCCTGAATACTCAGTCGTCAAGGCTCTGAAAGTGCGTGACGGCAGTCCGCTAGATGTGCCGATGATGCTCTTTGGCTGGGATAAGAAAGCCGATATGCACGTTTATCGTGGGGAAAAGTCGAAGGAGGATAAAGAGAGACGCAAGACCGATGAGCTGTTGGCTGTCGTAAAGTTTGCATTCCGTGCCAAACTAAAGTTATCATATCAAGAGTTATGCGACGTGTTGATGCGAGAAATGGAAATCAAGGATCGAACGGCAAAGAAGTACATTGCCTATATGAAGGAGCAGCGTATTTTGTCGCAAGACACAAGTGGTAACTATCAAAAAGGAGAATTATGTCATACATAGACCAAAGAACCGAAGATACATGGCAGAAACGCTTGTTTGACAAGCTGATGACTGTCGAGAGTAAACTTGACCATCTGCTGGTTTTGCAAGAGCAATCTGTCGATACGACCATTCACCCTCCATTGAAACCCGAATACTTGGACATCATTGATGTTTCCAAGATACTTAAAGTAGAGCAGAAAACCATCTATAACTGGGTTTGGGCAGGAAAAATACCATACCTGAAAGCCAATGGGCGTTTACTCTTCCTCAGAGAAGAGATAGATGAGATGCTCCGAAAGCGAGAGGGATGGTAATTATTGTTGCTTATATTTTTTTATCCGCAATTATTTTGCCGGAACAAAAAATAATACTTACCTTTGCAAGCAGAAAGTTGGTTGCGGTTTTACCGCACATGAAGATAACAGTACTCGCTTGGCATACCGTAAGATCTGCCGGCGAGTCATTTTTTTATATATACTATGGCAAATAAAAAATCACGTTCCATTCAGGAACAAATCGATTTACTGAAAGATAGGGGCATGATTATTGAAGACGAGGATTTTGCCCGTCTTCACTTGAACCATATCAGCTACTACCGATTAAAGGGGTACTGGTGGGATATGCAAAAGGACAGAGACCATCATATATTTATGGAGGAATCCAGATTTGAGGATGTTATCTCACGTTATTTCTTCGATAAGGAATTACGCCTGATACTGTTTGATGCCATTGAAGCGATAGAGATAGCACTACGAACAAAAATGATTTATCATCTCTCACAATCTTTTGGCAGGCTATTCTATACCGACAAAAAACTCTTTGTAAATGAATCTCTCCACCAACAACATATAGAGGATTTGATGAGCGAATTTATGCGCAGTGGTGAAGTCTTTATAAAAGAATACAAACGCAAATACGGAGTGTGGAAAGACGGGAAATGTATATCATTTACCCAGCAGCCTGATGCGTGGGTGATTTTTGAGGTGGCAACTTTCGGTACTCTTTCAAAGATATACAAGAATCTCTGTCATCAGTTACCGGAAAAGGCGAGAATTGCCAATGACTTCGGACTTAACATACACACAGAACTCTCAAGCTGGCTCGAAGCTATATCTTATCTGAGGAATATTGTAGCCCATCATTCCAGAGTTTGGAGTCGGAATATGGTAAAACGACCTATGGACATCAACAATCCCAAAGGTATTTGGCTGAAAAAGCCTCTTTCGGAGTTTGCCAAGAAAAAGCCATATCTGATAATTATCTCTATGCTATACCTGTGCAATGCTATCAATGCCGGGGACACATACAAAAAGAAAATTATCTCATTGATAGAAGAATGTCCGGATATTCCAATTTACAAGATTGGCTTCCCTAACCATTGGAATAAAGAACCTATCTGGCAATAATGAATTTATGGAGATAATTCAACCAATTATCATACACAATATAAGAATGCCAAGATAAAAATTTTTCAAAAATCGAAAGTCAAGCACAAGAACAAGTGCTTGACTTTCATTTGGATAACCAATACATATTTAGTGTCTCCATTTGAGTCTGAAACTCTGTGAATGGCTATCTTCAAAGGAAAGGCTATTTCTTTTAGCAAATATATATTTTTTCGTAGATTTTTGAGCTGACTATGGATTTTAATATGTATCTTTGCTGTCGTGAATAATGTATTGTTTCGCGACAAAAATTACATGTAAATATGAATGAAAGTATTGAAAATAAAATACTTACAAAGGTAAAAAAGTGCGGACGTAGTTCTGTATTCTTTATTGGTGATTTTATTTCGTATGGTAGTCGAAATTCAGTTAATAAAGCATTGGAGCGCCTCACGGCGAAGGGACTGTTGCTTAGAGTCGCACGTGGTATTTACTGCTATCCTAAAATAGAAAAGGTGTATGGACTTGGTGCAGTCCCTCCTTCGCTTGAAGACATCGCCAAGGCAATGGCAAAAAGAGACGGGGCAAGAATTGTCCCAACAGGGCTTTTTGCCCAATACCAACTGGGACTTACTCAACAGGTGCCGATGAATGTTGTTTATTTAACTGACGGAGTGTCTCGCACAATAGATCTTGGCGAGGGGAAAAACATAAAATTCAAGCGTGCCTCACCCAGATACTTTGCCATTCGCAGCCAGTTAGCTCTTCTTTTGACAATGGCACTTAAAGATTGGAAAGTGGAAAATTTGACGGAGGAACAGATCGCCCTCATTAAAGCACAGGTAAACGCAAATCCCCGCTTTCAGGCGACAGATCTAAAACTAATGACCTCAAAGGTAAGGGAATTTATAATTAGCTTGTATGAATAAGTTTTTGAAATTATCAGATTCACAGCGAAAAACCGTCTATGAATCAATTGCGCATAAGGTGGGACTGCCAGCCCAAGTCGTTGAGAAAGATTTCTGGGTAACCGCAATCCTACAGGTGGTCTTTGCACTGCCTGTTGCCAGGCATATAGTTTTCAAGGGTGGTACAAGTCTGAGCAAAGGATGGAAACTCATAGAACGATTTTCGGAGGATATAGACCTTGCTTTTGATCCCGTATTCCTTGGTGCGCAGGAAGGAGACCTTACGAAAAAACAAATCAAGAAATTGCGTAAGACATCATCGCTTTTCGTTTTAGCGAAGCTGGCTCCCATGATTTGCGAAGAACTTGAACGGCAAGGATTACAGTCGTTTATTACAGTCGAAGCACAACCCAACGGCGAAGGTGATAACACGTATCCCGAACCACGTCAGATTTATCTTCATTACAAGTCTGTCTTTGATAAGGCACTCACATATCTTCGTCCTGATGTAGTATTGGAAGTCAGTGCGCGTTCATTGATTGAACCGACAGAGCCAATACAAATCAAAAGTATCCTTGGTGAGAACCTCCCTGTTATGCCATTGAACGATAGTGTCATAAATACTGCCATTCCTGCAAAGACATTTCTTGAAAAGGTGTTCTTGCTCCATGAGTTATTCTCTGTTCCCGGGCATGGAATGGTGGCTGAACGCAAAAGCCGACACCTTTATGACCTTTACGTCATGATGAATAAAGATTTGGCAAGGGATGCAGTTAGTAATGATGTTTTATGGGAATCCATACGCCATCATCGGGAAATTTACACCTCTGTGCGAGGTGTGGACTATACACCTGATATACGCAAACGTCTCCAGCTTATCCCCAGAAAAGATATTATTGACACATGGAGTTCTGACTATGATTCAATGAAAGAATCTATGATTTACGGGGAAAAGCCAACATTTGATGAATTATTGAAGGGGATGTCAAAACTTCAGGAGATGTTTAGAGGAGGAGATTGTTATAAATAATGCTTACGGTTCTGGAATAGAACAAGATTTCGGCAATAAAATGGTATTATTGCCGAAATCTAATCGTTAACACTTATAGTTCTATATTTAGTGTCTCCATTTGGGTCTGAAACTCTGTGAATGACTGTCCTCTTCTTTATTTTGAACAGGAGACGGCTCATTGCTTACCTTGACAGAATGACTATTGCCAGATAAAGCCTCTTCTTGTTTCATGCCCTCCGTTTCTTCCTTTTCCTCTTCCGATGGTGCAAGTGTAAGGGCAATCTTTCTGTCCAACTCTGCCGACTGCCCTTTGAGCGAGCGAAGCTCGTCCTCTTTCTTCCACGTCCCATTAGCAATAGCAGTATAGATTTCCTTATTGGCTGCCACCTTCTCTTTCTCCTTCTCATGCGACTCTATCACCTTAGGGATACGCTCCAAGGCATTTACGAAGTTCTCGCAGGCAAGTTTCGGGTCTGCCGCTAACTTACCGTTATTATAAGTATAGTAGATGCTCTCCTGTCCCTTGACAAAGAAGCGGTTTATCGAGCAATCAAACAGATCCTTTGAACTGCTCTCCGTCTTGACCATGATGGAAAAGCCGTAAACCTCGCCAATCTTGTTGTACTCGCTCTTGGTACGAGCCTTTTCCTCTATCTCATGCAGACGGGCGGCGATGACCTTTATGTCGGTACTGTCCTCCACACCTTTAATGACAAGTTTATTGATAGGATTACCTTCTTTGTCACGCTCCACACGCTTCTCAAAGCACGCCAAGTCTGCCTTGGCTTCCTTGATCTTGTCTGAATGGAAAGACACGGAGCTGTCAATCTCCGCCAACTTGCCCGTTGCGGTATCACGCTCACGGAGGAAATTCTTACGCTCGGATTCCAGCGTGGCAATCTTCTTGTCGAGTTTGGCTTTCTCTAACAAGTCCGTATTACCAGATAGCACGGCAACATACTCTGAAAAGTTCATACCGCTATCCTCGTCCATCGATCCCTCGTCAATGGTACGACTACCGAGCGTGTTGGTCTTCAACTGATTGATAAACAATTGCTTGTTATGTAGTAGGTTGAACTTATAACTGTCCAACGACCGCTCCACGGCATAGATAATCACATCGACCTTGTTGTCAGCAAATTCTTTGGCAACCATATTACCTTTACGAATTGCCCGACCATTTCGCTGCTCCAAATCTGAGGGTCGCCAGGGTGTATCAAGTTGATGCACCGCCACCGCACGCTGCTGGGCGTTGACACCCGTTCCAAGCATAGAAGTAGAACCGAAAATGATGCGGATGTCTCCACGATTCATCGCTTCTACCATCGCTTTTTTGGCTTTCTCGTTCTTGCACTCCTGAATAAAGCGTATCTCGTAAGACGGGATATGATAATCTTCTACCAATTTACGCTTCACCTCAGAATAGATATTGAAGTCCCCACCGGGCTTGTAAGTACCCAAGTCAGAAAACACAAATTGCGTACCTTTCTGTGCATCATACTTCTGATAGTAGTCATTGAGTAATTTCGCACAATGGCTTGCCTTGTTGTCGATATGGTCTGAGTACCCGTTTTCGTCTATCATGCGTAGATCCAAGCTCATCTTCCGGGCATAATCAGTTGTTAAGAATCAAGGGAAACAGAGGGAAAAGCAAGGAATGTAACTATTTGAAATATCATCATTTAGCATTTTTATGCCATTATCGAGTTAGGCGAAAGGAAGCATCAAACGGCAGGAGTTCCGTTACCAAATCGTAACCCATCAAGGAAAAAGCAAAAAGGGGTTACGAATTGAAGGTAAACAACTGTATCATAGGTTTTTATTCTTCATCTTTCATTTTTCTGCATCGCTCAGGAATACTTGTTCATCTGTACCTTTGCAAGCAAAGGAAATTTTGAAAAAACGACAGAAAAAAATGAAGGAAAACAAACTCAAAGTATCGTTCTTCGTTCAGGCGAAACGAACCGACAAGAAAGGACTTGTGCCTGTCATCGGGCGCATCTCCGTTGGCAGAACCCATTCGGGCTTCTCCACCAAGTGTAAGACTCCGCTCGCTCTTTGGGACAGCCGCAAGCAAAGGCTTATCGGCAAGAGCAGCATGGCTGTGTCCGTCAATCAGAAACTTGGTGAATGCACTGCACTTATCCACACACGCTTTCACGAACTCAGTGAAAGAGAAGAATCCTTTACAGCCACAGACGTGAGGGATGCCTATCAGGGGCAAATCCACCGCCAAACCCTGCTCTTGGAGAGTTTCGGGGAGTATCTCACACAGACAAAGGAGCGCATAGGCATCGACCGAGCCTTGAAGACGTTCAAACTTCGTACCTACCAGCTCTCCCTGCTCCGTGAGTATGTGCAGAAAAAGCATAAAGTAAGCGATATACCCCTTTCACAGTTGGATAAAGCATTTATCGAGGGATTCGAGTATTATCTCACCATCGAACGCAGACTGAAACGCAGCAGCATATCGAGTACCTTGTCTACTTTGCAGACCATTGTCCGCATAGCGGTAAAGAAAGGTGTGCTGGACTTCTATCCGTTCTTGGGCTACAGTTACGAGCGACCAAAGGGTGAACCGAGAAGCATTACGCAGGAAGAACTTGAGCGCATCATCAACTTGGAGATTGAATGGGAGAACTATCGTTTTGTCCGTGATTTGTTCGTCTTTTCTTGCTTTTCAGGGCTTGCCATCTCCGATGTCCGCAATCTGAGAGAGGAAAACATTGTCTTGGAAGAAGGCAAACTCTGCATCAAGGGCAGACGCATGAAGACCAAGACCCCGTATCGTGTACAGGTGCTTCCCCCTGCGCTGACTATCATGAATCGTTATAGAGGGATAAGGGCAGGCTTTGTCTTTGACGTGCCGACCACCGACATTGTCCTCAATGGTATGCACTACATACAACGAAACATCGGCATGGAAACTCCGCTAACCTTCCACATGGCTCGCCATACCTTTGCTTCGCTTATCACGCTCTCGGCAGGCGTTCCTATCGAAACGGTGAGCCGTATGCTCGGACACACCAACCTGAGAACGACACAGGTATATGCAGCGGTTTCCTCCGAAAGAATCCATCGGGATATGCAAGCGATACAGCAGCGAATACAAGATACATTCACCTTAAAACTTTGACATTATGGCACGAAGTACATTCAAGACACTCTTTTATATCAATCGCTCCAAAGAGAAAAAGAACGGCAGCTGCCCAATTATGGGGCGTATCACCATAGACGGAGAACAAGTACAATACAGCACGGGCAAGGAGATTGCTCCTGAACTTTGGGACAGCCATAAGGGACGGTGCAAGGGAACAGGTGAAGAAACAAAGGAAATCAACCGCTACTTGCAAACCAAAGAGGAACAAGCCAAAGGCAAATACCAAGAATTAGTTTGGCAACGTGGCTATATCACTGCCGAGTTGTTGAAACGTGAACTCATGGAAGAGGACAATCCCAAAGGCTTTCTTTTGGAGGAAGCCCGACTATTTATTGAGGAAAAGCGTCCATGCGTAGGACTGACGATTGCCAAGCCTACCTTTGCTAATTACATCTACGCCACACAACTCATAGAGGCTTATCTGCGTGAACGCTTAGGGCTGGAGGATATTCGCTACTCCCTGTTGGACTATGGCTTTATTGAGGGAATGGACTTCTATCTCAAATCAGAACGCAACCTCTCTCTTGCCACTATTCAGGTAGTGGTCATCTTCCTTAGAAAACTCATCGGCATAGGTCAGCAGAAGAAGTATATCCGCATTGATCCGTTTGCAGACTACAAAGCAGAACTTCCACACCGCACAAGGCGTTATCTCACTACGGAGGAGCTGCAACGAGTATTGCAAACGCCCATCATTGACAAACAGTTCGAGCGAGCAAGGCAACTCTTCATTTTCTGCGCCTTCACCGGTTTGGCTCGTGTGGATATGCAACGGCTCAAACCGAAGCATATCACCCATAATGCTGACGGCACGGAGGAAATACGCATCAAAAGGCAGAAAACGGATGTAGAGGCGATTATTCCGCTCCTGCCTATTGCCAAACAAATCCTTTCGCTCTATATCAAGGACAAGAAAGCGGACGACTTGATATTTCCCAATCTCACAATAAGGAAAGCATCCTTTGCGTGTGTGAACATCGGGCAGATATGCCGGATAGATAAGGGCTTGACCTTTCACATGGCTCGCCACACATTCTCAACCACGATATGCCTATCCAATGGTATTTCGATGGAAACGCTCAGCAAGATACTCGGACACAGCAATATAGGTACGACACAAATCTACGGAAAGATAACCGACCACAAGATACAGGAGGATATGACTGCACTCACAGACAGGGAGCATACTGTATTTGAAGGTTATTGTGAGTCGATAGCACGGCAGAACGTGCCACTGCAACACGCATAAAAAGGAAGTAATTACCAAACATTTATTATTCACGATTGAAAACCAAATGATTATGAAAAAGAACAACAAACAGGAACTTTCTTACTTTCGATTGAAATTAAGAAGTTACATGAGTGAGCATCACCCTGAGAGATTGAAAGATAAGGAGTTTATCACTGCACGGGCAGATATGGCTCTCACAGCTTACTGCGATGCCGTGACACAAGGTTTCACGCACCCCGAAGCGGAAAGCATGGCAAGCGAGGTTTTGTATCAAGGCTTGCACTTTTCCAAGTATGATACGCTTGTATCCGTGTTTGAGAATGAGTTTGAAAGGGAACTGCCTGCACCTCTCCCAGAGAAACTCGTACCTATATTGTTGTCGAATAAGGCTATTCAAGCCACATTCGACAAGTTCGGTTTGACGGACACATTTGCTTCTGACGAGCAATACGACCGTCTTTACACCGAACTCACAGGCACGATAGTGCTGCTTACCAAGAGCAATCATTTGCCAATAATCGGTCAGACGGAGAGGTAAGCCCAAAGGCGTTGTAAGCAAAGGCACACGCAAAGTCCCTGATGCCGTTTCTTATCGTGCAAAGGTACAACGGCAGCCAATCTGCCCTGACAAGGTCAAGTCCTGCGGATGGAGAGAAGAATCTCCACCGCAGGATTTTTCTTTTCAAGTTTGTATTGCCATTTTCAATATTCGTGCGGTCGTATTCATCTCTCCCAACCTTGCAGAGCAGGGCTGCCGTAAGAGAGTATAGGCACGACAAGAATACGGCATACTCAGGCTCTTTGGACGCAAGGCGTAACAGCCAACAATAGATAGGACTGACGATAATACGGACTATCTGTTGTTTGTACAATTTATTGTCATGACTATCTGTTGTCATGACTATCTGTTGTCAAAACTATATATCGTCAAAAC
>NZ_ADFQ01000088.1:0-525 GCF_000177355.1 Prevotella amnii CRIS 21A-A | reverse complement strand
GCGTTTTCTCAAAGTTGGGCTTTGAAAAACTTACCGAATCCGTATTGGGAAAACGTGGAAGTAGCGGCAAAGCATTCAGCCATGGAAGTATTTTCGTCTCTCTCTTCTTCAGCTACCTTTGTGGTGGAGAATGCCTTGAGGACATCAATGCACTTATAGGGCAGTTCAAGCAGAGACCAGATACGCTGTTACCCGGTGCCGACACAGTTGGGCGCGGACTGAAGGAGCTTGCTGAAGAGAACATTATCTACAAGAGCGAAACCTCCGACAAGTCGTATAGTTTCAACACGGCACAGAAATTGAATACCTTACTTTTACGAATGATACGGAGGATGAGGCTTATAAAGGTGGGTAGTCATGTTGACCTGGACTTTGATCACCAGTTTGTTCCAGCCCACAAGTTCGATGCAAAGTATTCTTACAAGCAGGATTTTGGCTATTTCCCTGGTTGGGCTTCCATTGGGGGAATCATAGTCGGAGGTGAGAACCGTGACGGAAACACCAATGTGAGATTCCATCAAGAAG
>NZ_ADFQ01000089.1:0-40211 GCF_000177355.1 Prevotella amnii CRIS 21A-A | reverse complement strand
TAAGTACTTCCTCTTTAGATAATACTAATGACTTATGCAAATGAAAAAGTGGGCTTACTTAAAAAATAAGCAACCCCACTTAAACTTTTTCTATCTAATTATTTCTTATTAAATAATTTCTGAAAATTATACATGTGATAACACATCAACCTTCTCCTTACTATTATCTATCTTATGCCCCATAACCAAATAAGCTATAGGAGATGCTATAAATATAGAAGATAAAGTACCTATGACTATACCTATAATCATTGCAAAAGAGAAACTACGTGTACTATCTCCACCAAGAATAAAGATAGCAACCAATACTATCAATGTGCTGACTGATGTATTTATGGTTCGAGATAATGTTTCATTTATAGATTCATTAAATAACTTCTGAATACCATACTTTGCCAACGTTGATTTATGTTTTGCCATATTCTCACGTATTCGGTCAAATACCACCACTGTATCATTAATGTCATAACCTATTACTGTTAAAATAGCACCTATAAAAGTCTGATCTATTTCAAGAGAAAAACCTATCCAGCCATGGCATAATGAGAAAATACCTATTACAATAGTAGTATCCAATACCAAACCTACTATAGAACCTACCGAGAAGCCTATGTTTCGGAAACGAAGTAATATATACAAGAAGATAAATACTATTGCCAAACCTACACTTACGAAAGCATTAAAAGTAATATTCTTAGCAATAGAAGGACCCACCTTGGAACTCTGTATTATAGATCCTCCCTCGCGTATATCAGGATTCTTAAATTTAGCTACACTCGACTGCGTAACATAGTTATACTTCTTTAAAGTATTATAAAGAATAGTTTCTGCTAAATCATCATCGTTTGCACGAGAATCAATGTTCCAGTTTGTTGATACACGAATCGTTTTTCCATCTGTACCTATTGCTATAACACTTGTATTAGCTACTTTTCCCTTATTAACTCCATCTGTATTTACAAATGCATTATTAAATACTTTACGAATATCTTCTACCTGTACAGGCTTAGACAACGTAATTACATAGTTACGACCGCCAGTAAACTCTATACCACGACTTAGGCCACGAACATAAAAACTAACTATACATATTATCGCAGCTATAATCCAAACTGTAAAACTCTTCTTATGCATCTTCATAAAGGAATAGGTGGATTTCCTAAACATATTCCTGCTTATACCCGTACTAAATGTAAGATGACGCCACTTATCATTATTTACCCTATTTTCAAAAACTAAACGAGTTAAGAACACTGCTGTAAAGAATGATATTATAAGACCAATTATCAATGTTGTAGCGAAACCTCTAATAGGACCAGTTCCTGTTACAAGAAGAATAATACCAGTTATCAATGACGTAAGGTTAGAATCGAATATGGCAGAAAAGGCATTCTTATAGCCCTCATGTAATGCTTGTTTCATACTCTTCCCTAAGCGTAACTCTTCTTTTATACGCTCGTAGATAAGAACGTTAGCATCAACTGCCGTACCCAATGTAAGCACAATACCAGCAATACCTGGCATAGTAAGTGCCGATTGGAAAGATGCCAAAATACCAAGTGTGAAGAATAGATTAACCAATAATGCTAAATTTGCTAACATTCCTGGAATAAAGCCATACATAGCTATAATATAGAACATTAACAAAACAAAGGCTATAGCAAACGAAATAAGACCTTGCTGAATAGATTGAGCTCCAAGAGTTGGTCCTACTACCTCTTCTTGAACAATCTTTGCTGGAGCTGGCATACGACCAGACTTTAAGGTATTAGATAAATCTTTTGTATCTGCCACTGTAAAAGAACCTGTAATAGACGATTGTCCACCATCTATTTCTCCATTAATACGTGGAGAAGTATATACTACACCATCTAATACTATGGCTATAGCTTTACCTACATTAGCCTTAGTCAATGCTGCCCATTCATGTGCACCTTCTGAATTCATGCTCATACTAACCTCTGGCTTGCCATACTGGTCAAACTGATCTTTAGCATCAGTAATTACATCACCCTCTAAAGGAGCACGCCCATCAGAAGTGGTAACCTTTAAAGCATGAAGCTCATACATATTCTTTACTTGAATATGATCTGCAGGCTTAGCACTCCACAAAAGCTTCAAATTAGCAGGTAGCACCTGTTTAGCTATATGGCTATGAATAAGTCTATTAACAGCAGCCGTATCACGCACATTACAATACCCTACAAGACTTAAAGCCTCACCGGGAACCATTTGTAGCCTTGATAATAAAGGGTGTTGCTTCTTTAACAACTCTGCTCCTGCATCGTTTTTACCATTATCAACAACCTTTCCAAAAGCCTTCTTAGCAGCATTTAAAGATAATTTCTTAACAGATGCAGAACCTATCTTAGCAGAACCAGCCTTAGTAGTATCCGCTTTTGTACTTGCATTAGCAAGACGTTGATCAAGCTGTTGTAAATAAGGAGCTATCTCTTGATTGTTATATGTTTCCCAAAACTCCAAATTAGCAGATCCTTGTAATAACCTACGCATACGCTCAGGCTCACGAATACCAGGCATTTCCACCATCAATCTACCTTCTTGACCTTCTAATTTCTGGATATTAGGCTGCACTACTCCATATTGGTCTATACGGTTACGAACCACATTATATGAGTTGTCAATAGCAGATTTTACCTCCTCACGCAAAGCTTCTATAACCTCTTTATCTGTACTTTGTGTGCTTACTTTGCCTTTTAATTGCTGAGTGGCGAAAACTTCTGCAAGTTTATGCCCTGGAGCATTCTTCTGATAAGCCTTAACAAATAGCGGAATAAAATCTCCCTGACCTGAAGCTTCTTCTGCTTTAGCTTCATTAAGCGACTTAACATAAGCAGCATCTGTCTTATGATCTGCCAACATATCAACAACATCAGGTACTGAAATTTCCAGCACAACATTCATACCACCCTTTAAATCAAGACCTAAACCAATCTGAGTTTCAAGGCATTTCTGATAAGAATAAATACCCAGATATTTCACAGAATCTTTATAATCCTGACGCGCTATAGGGTCTTTAATCTTTGCAGCCTGACTATCATAGTAGCTTGTAGCTACAGAAAAAGACAGGTAAAAGATACTTGCAAGCGTTAATAATACGGCTACGCAAATGACTAATCCTTTGTTTTGCATTTTATTTATTTGATTTAATTATAATTTACTATATAATATAAGGTGTGCAAAGATAATGATTTTTTCACATTATGAGAAATTAATTATATATAAATCATTGTTTTTAAGGCTTTGGATAATATTTCAACCAACAATAAATAGGGTAATGATCCGAATTTTTTATTGATTTATCTACCTTCGCCCCATATGGTTCAAACTCGTTAGAAGCAAAAATATGATCTATCCGAAAATACATTCTATTCTCATTATAAGTCCATCCTATACCATTCCCACTACTCTTATAACTATCATTCAACACCTTACTTATAGTATAATAGCTATAACTTATAGGATTATCATTAAAATCACCACAAAGAATTACTGGTATATTTTTATCTAAATGCTTCTTAACAAAAGTAGCAACAGCATCTGCTTGGGGAGCTCTACGAGCCATTGTGTTTCCTATTTTATCCACCAAAGAAACAAACTTATTAATCCTATCTCTGCCAATTACATTACCCTTTATAATATTATTAAAGTCTGCTTTATCATTGGAACTTAAACCATAGCTCTCAAAATGATTATTTACAAGTAAAGTTTTTGTACCGTTTATATTAATATAATATGCCACACTCATATTAGATTTTGAGGGGTAAGGTATTATTTCTCTATGTAAAATAGGGAATTTACTTAATAGCATTAAATCGTCCGTACCCGTTTTTTTCTTTATATTATCAATATAAGGATAACTCTTTTTTAAATATCGCATTATCTTAGCAGCTTTTGGCGTATATAGTGTTGCTTCCTGCAAACACACTATATCAGCTTTACTTCTAACGATATATTTTACGATAGGATTAATTTGTCCCGACACATCGTCCCATGTATCAAAGAGAAACACGTTATAAGACAATATTTTAATAGTTCCGTGTGGCTTATCCTTTGGTAAATTAAAAGGTATATAAGCACGAATAGGAAAGTAAGCTAAAAAAAGTCCTAAGATAGGTAACCATAACACCTTTTTTTTAATAAACACCCAAAGCACTAAAAATGCTATATTTACTATTAGCATTAAAGGAAACCACATTCCTATTGTAGCCCAAACATGATGTTTTGCAGGATTTACAATACCACTATACCCAACAAATAGTAATAAAATAATTGAAAAAATATTTAAAACAACAAGTATTCTAAATGTAAGTTTTTTAAAAAACTTTCCCATCACAAGACTACCTTATTTATTTATATTTACATTATTAATGCTTACTACTATCAAATAACTGCTGCTTTTCGTCTGCTGTTAAACTATCATAACCATTCTTACGCACCTTGTCAAGTATGCGGTCTATCCTCTCTTGCTCCTGCTTTTTACGAGCATTATATTCCCAATCACTCTCTTGCGGCTGTGCATCTTGTGGCTTATCAAAACTCCAATTATCAGTATTTACTTCCTCACTATGCTGATAAGCATCATTATTATGTTTCCTCCAGCTATTTTTTATTTTACTGAAAAAATCGCCATCTTTGTTAGAACTGAAATTATTATAACCACCATATGGATGTTTTTTCCAATATTTTATAAGAATAAATCCGAATAACATTCCTCCCAAATGTGCCAGATGAGCGACTCCATCATTGCTCGTCCCAATAGCGGAAAATAGTTCCATTAACACAGAGCCTAATATTATCCATTTAGCTTTTATAGGAATAGGTATAGGAATAATAAACATTCGCTGATCTGGAAATAACATTCCAAAGGCTAATAATACTGCATAAATAGCCCCAGAAGCACCCACTGTAGTCCACATATTAAGATAAGCATTCATTGTTATAGCTTTACCATACATTGCTACCGACTGATAAGCAGACAACCCCTCTAAAGAATAGCTAACAAGCTGCGCTAACTCTTGACAAATACCAGCTCCTATGCCACATACAAAATAGTAAAAAAGAAACTTCTTTGCTCCCCAAACACGCTCTACTATCATACCAAACATCCATAGCATAAACATATTTATTATAATATGGGTAAAGCCTCCATGCATAAACATATATGTAACAAACTGCCATATATGAAAATCGGAAGCAAGAATAAAGTGTAAACCAAAGATATTTGTGAGGTCTATCCCTACTTTTTCAAATACATAAGTAGCGATGAAGACTATGACATTAATAAAAAGCAAATTTTTGGTTACTATCGGAATATTACGCATCAGTGTTGTTTTTTAATTCTAATTATATCTTTTTTAATTCTTAATACTTCTCTCTAATACCGTACAAAAATACAAAAAAAACGCGTTTTAAAGTACGATACGCGGTTAATATCCACTATTTTTCATAATTTTCTACATTTTTCTTTAGAATTTATTTGATTTATAAAATGATTGCCTTATATTTGCAGATGTAAGCAGATCTTTTATCATAAATTAATCCTCAAATACAAATTAAAGAATTATGAACAAATCAGAATTAATCGATCAGATCGCTGCTAATAGCGGTTTAAGCAAAGCAGATGCAAAAAAAGCACTAAATGCAACTACTGAAGTTATCAAAAACGCATTAGTAGAAGGTGAAAAAATACAGTTAGTAGGTTTTGGAACTTTCTCTGTTAACGAACGCCCAGAGCGCGAAGGCATCAATCCTTCTACAAAGGAAAAAATAAAAATCGCAGCAAAAAAAGTTGCTAAATTTAAGGCAGGAGCAGAGCTAACCGATGCTCTTAACAAATAAGATATAAATAACTTTGAAAGAAAACAAGGCAGCCGTTAATGGTTGCCTTGTTTTGTTTATTATCCAAACATAAGATTATATTATAAATAGGTATAAACAATTAATATACTTTTATTATATAAAACACCACAAAGAATATCTTTCACCACACATTTTTACTATATCTATTAGTATTTTGCCTTTAGCTTTATAGCAAGACTTTTACAAGTTTAATTCTATCTACTAATAAAGTTTATTATATTGTTGTATCTTATTGTAGGTAAAAAGTAGTAACTTTGTAGCAAAATATATAGATAAAAAAGCGAATTATGGCACAAGATGATGTTTTTAAAAAGATCGTAAGCCACTGTAAAGAATATGGCTTTGTTTTCCCAAGTAGTGATATATATGATGGGCTTGGTGCTGTTTATGACTATGGTCAGAATGGTGTTGAGCTAAAGAACAACATTAAACAGTATTGGTGGCAATCTATGGTGTTATTACATAGCAACATAGTAGGCATTGACGCTGCTATATTTATGCATCCTACTGTATGGAAAGCAAGTGGGCATGTTGATGCTTTTAATGACCCCTTAATAGATAATCGTGATTCTAAAAAACGTTATCGCGCAGATGTATTAATAGAGGATCAAATAGCTAAATATGATGAAAAGATTGCTAAGGAAATAGCAAAAGCTGCAAAAAAATTTGGTGATAGCTTTAATGAAGAGCAGTTTCGCACCACTAATCCACGAGTTTTAGAGCATCAGAAGAAACGAGATGATCTGCATACACGATACGCTAAAGCTATGCAGGATCCTGATCTAAAGATGTTAAAACAAATAATTCTCGATGAAAACATAGTAGATCCTATTAGTGGTACTAAGAACTGGACCGATGTAAGACAATTTAACCTTATGTTTTCTACAGAGATGGGGTCAACAGCAGAAGGTAGTCAGAAGATTTATCTACGTCCAGAAACAGCACAGGGCATCTTTGTCAACTTCTTAAACGTGCAGAAAACTGGTCGTATGAAGTTGCCTTTTGGTATAGCGCAGATAGGTAAAGCTTTTCGTAATGAGATTGTTGCACGCCAGTTTGTGTTCCGAATGCGTGAATTTGAACAAATGGAGATGCAGTTTTTCTGTCAGCCTGGCACAGAGATGAAGTGGTTTGAATATTGGAAAGCTCACCGTTTAGCATGGCATGAAGGCTTAGGCATGGGCGATGAAAATTATCGTTTTCATGATCATGACAAGTTAGCACATTACGCAAATGCAGCTACAGATATAGAGTTTCACTTGCCTTTTGGCTTTAAAGAGATAGAAGGTATCCACTCGCGTACCAACTTTGACCTCTCACAACACGAGAAATTCTCTGGACGTCAGATAAAATATTTCGATCCTGAGCTTAACGAAAACTACACTCCGTATGTAGTAGAAACCTCTATTGGTGTAGATAGAATGTTCCTTTCTGTAATGTGCCATGCTTACCAAGAAGAAAAATTAGACAATGGCTCTTCACGTATTGTGCTCAAATTGCCAGAACCATTAGCACCTATTAAATGTGCTGTATTACCATTAGTAAACAAAGATGGGCTTCCTGAAAAAGCACAAGAGATAGTAAACGACCTAAAGTTCCACTTTACTACTCACATGGAAGCTAAAGACTCTATTGGTAAGCGTTATCGCCGTCAAGACGCTATAGGTACTCCTTTCTGCGTTACTGTAGACGGTAACACGCTTAGCGAGGGTACTGTTACCTTACGTTATCGCGACACTATGGAACAAGAACGCGTACCTATTTCTAAACTACGCGAAATAATAGAAGACCGTGTTTCTATAACATCTTTACTAAAGAAAATAGACATTGACAATAAATAAATATTAAAAAGGTTATCAGAGCTAAAACTCTGATGACCTTTTTTTGCTTTTATACTTATGAAAATAAATTTCAATAACTTTAGGTTCAACATCGTTACATTACTTACTGCATTGTTTGCAGCATTATGTTTTGCTGCTTGTTCTCAGACCGATAATACCGTAGAAGAGTTCCCCAATTGGCAACATAAGAACGATACTTATTGGACTAAACTATATAATGATACTAAAAAAAAGATTGATGCAGGAGATACCTCATGGCGATTGATCCTTAATTATTCAAAAGATGGGCAACATAGTGCTTCTGATAAAGTTCTATCTTATAACCCTACTGACTATATCATTGTAAATGTTAAGAAATCAGGAACTGCTTCTCAACGTCCTATTTATACAGACTCTGTCAGCTATCACTGTCAAGGACGCATAATTCCCTCTGTAAAATATACAAGTGGGCTTATCTTTGAGCAGTCTTGGACAGGGAAAAAGTTTGATAACAGGCTTGATCTTCCTTTTAAAAATTATGTTAGAACTTGTACAGATGGGTTAGCTACAGCTCTTCAAAATATGCACTTAGGCGATCACTGGACCGTTTATGTACCATATCAGTTAGGTTATGGTAGTACGGATAAAGGTAATATTCCACCATACTCTATACTCATTTACGATGTTACGCTTGTAGATATAATAAAATGATAGCCTTTCTTTTTTCATAATATTAGGTGTTATAAATATTTCTTTTTTCTAATTGCAACTATACTAAAAAGGAAACATGGTGTTATTAGAAACGCAATAATCATATAAATATAATTCTGCCACATCAAAACTCTTTTAGATTTCAACGTTTACTATAATATACCTATATAAGTGGAATTATTATCCTTTCTTTGAAATGCAAATTTCATTGGATATTTTTTTATAGCTTACATGGAATATTCCTTTTTAGTAACAGTTGGATTTATATAAGTAAATGCTAAAAGTCAGTAATAAAAAGGTTAACATACTATTAGCTAAAATACGTAACAGAAAAGAGCTAACAACGCTTGAGAAGCTCAATCTGATTATTCAGTTGAGTATACCCTCTATATTAGCACAGATCACCTCTGTTATGATGTTTTACATTGATGCATCAATGGTAGGGTCTCTTGGTGCAAGAGCCTCAGCGTCTATAGGTCTTGTTGAGCCTGCAACATGGCTTTTTGGCTCATTAGTAGGTGCGTTTACTATGGGTTTTTCTGTGCAAGCCGCTCATTTTATAGGTGCTAACGACTTTGCTAAGGCCCGTTCTGTAATGCGCCACGGATATATCTTTGGTGCTTTTTGGAGCATACTTTTAGCTACCATAATGGCTCTAATATCCAGATCCTTACCAATATGGCTCGGTGGAGGTATAGATATTCAGAAAGATGCATCTGTTTACATCTTAATTTTTTCTATAGCAATACCAATACACATGATAGAAAGCATGTCAGCTGCCATGCTTAAATCATCTGGCGACATGCATCACGCAAGTATTATTGCCATTATGATGTGCTTATTTGATATCGTTTTTAATTTCTTTTTTATCTTTCCTACACGTGTTATAACTTTCTTAGGTCATAGTTTTAGCATGTTTGGTTTGGGGTTAGGCGTAGAAGGGGCTGCTTTGGGTACACTATTATCCTTCGCCGTTGCAGCTATACCTCTATGCTATTATGCTATATATAAAAGTCCTATCCTCGCATGGAAACTTGATACTAACCGTTTTGTTTGGGTATGGGCATATATACGTAATGGCATAAAAATAGGTGCTCCTATGGCTCTTCAGTATATACTTATGAACGGTGCCCAAGTTATATCGATGGCTATTGTAGCTCCTTTAGGCAATATTTCTATAGCAGCCCATTCGTTTGCCATCACGGCAGAAAGCCTTTGTTATATGCCCGGTTATGGCATTGGCGAAGCAGCTACTACGTTAGTAGGTCAAAGCGTAGGTGCACAACGCAAAGATCTATGCCAAAGCTTTGCACGAATGACCGTGTTTTTAGGTATAGCAGTAATGGCTCTAATGGGCATTATTATGTATATTTTTGCAGCAGAAATGATTAATATGCTCTCTCCTGTAGGTGCAATAAGAGAATTGGGTACCTCTATACTTCGCATAGAAGCCTTTGCAGAGCCTCTCTTTGGTGCATCTATTGTAGGCTATAGTGCCTGCATTGGTGCTGGAGACACGTTTATACCTTCTGTTATCAACCTTGGCTGCATGTGGTTAGTACGCCTTACTGTAGCTTATGGGCTATCTTCGCACTATGGTCTGCGTGGTGTTTGGTTTGCTATGGCATTAGAATTATCGTTGCGTGGCGTACTCTTTCTTATACGCATCTTTAGAGGAAAATGGATAAAAAAGAGTATTATTAAATAAACACTATTATAAAGAAAACTTTATAATAACAAAACTATACCCTTAGGAAAAGGGTATTTACAATAAGAGCAAACAACAAGTTTTTTTATATTAAAGTTCACTTATATATACACTATATACACTTCATTTAGTTAAAAAATAATTTATTTTTAGTAGAAAAATAAATTAAAAACAAAGTAAAAATAATCTATTTTTCTTTCATGTATATATCCTTTCGTTTATCTAAAGATAATTTATCATATTACGAAAGACTACTGTTTAAAGTGTCTTAAGATATTACTGCTATGCAAAATGGGTTATAACAATATTGTAACTATGATAAAGCCTCCATGCTTTTAAGTTTTATATAAAAAGATATTATAAAAACGAAAAAGAGGAAAGCACCTTTATAAAATAAAAAAAATCCACCTCTTCACACCTTAAATAATCACAACACCTTATATAATATTCCATGATATTGAAGCAAATTATATTTAACGAATAGTTAAACAATTTGTAACAAAGATGTAACACTCTTTCCTTATTTTTGCAGCAGATAATAAAACAATGATTTAACAATATATTATACAATATGCAAAATTCTATTTTAAGCAGGTTCACTCCTAAAGAACCTAAGTTTTTTAATTTCTTAAAGCAAGTTAGTTCTATAAGTAAAGAAGCATCATCTCTTTTAGGAGAAGCCTTAAAAACAAAAACTCAAGAAGAGCATTTAGACTACTTCCATAAAATAAAAGATAAAGAGCACAAAGCTGATATACTTGCTAATAAAATATTTGAAGCATTAGAAGCCTCGTTTATAACCCCATTTGACCGTGAAGACATCTCAGAGCTATCAAACCGTTTAGATGACGTTATAGATTATATCAACGGCTCTTCTAAGAGAATAGCTATTTATAATCCTCACGTAATACACCCTGCTATTATTAAGTTAAGCGATCTTGTTATTGCTGGAGCTAAAGCAGTAGACGATGGTATTAACATGCTTTCATCGCTTCGTAATAATAAAAAAGATGTAAAAGAGATAGTAAACAGTCTTCATAAATTAGAAAATGAAGCTGACGAGGTATACGAAATGGCTATAAGAGAAATATTTGAAAAAGAAACCAATGCTATAGAACTTATGAAGACAAAAGAGGTTTTAAGCGAACTTGAGAGAACTACCGATGCTATAGAGCATGTTGGCAAGATTTTAAAAACTATCATCGTAAAATACGCATAACCCATGACTCTCTTAATTACTATAATAATATTGGGGTTAATATTCGATTACATCAATGGTTTTCATGATGCAGCTAACTCCATTTCTACCATTGTTACCACTCGCGTGCTAACTCCTTTTCAAGCTGTTATTTGGGCAGCATTCTTTAATTTTGTTGCATTCTTCATATCTAAATATATCATTGGCGAGTTTGGTATTGCTAATACTGTTTCTAAAACTGTTTACGAACATTATATTACCCTACCCATCATCTTAGCTGGTGTTATAGGAGCTATAATATGGAACCTTCTTACATGGTGGAAAGGAATACCCTCTTCCTCTTCACACACATTGATCGGAGGGTTTGCTGGTTCTGCTATCATGGCTAATGGTCTTACAGCAATACACCTATCAGTTATTTTAAAAATAGCAGCTTTCATCTTTTTAGCTCCCTTGGTAGGTATGATTATAGCGTTCTTTTTTTCGCTAATCGTTTCTTACAGTTGCAAGCATATCCCTCATAGTAAAACTAATGTATGGTTTAGGCATTTACAACTTCTTTCATCGGCATTATTTAGTATAGGACATGGCATGAACGATTCGCAAAAGGTTATGGGCATAATAGCTGCAGCTATGGTAGCAGCACACCCTTTAGGAATAGGAATGGGAATACAGTCGGTAGAGAATATTCCTGACTGGGTAGCATTCTCCTGCTTCGCTGCCATATCTCTCGGAACAATGTCAGGCGGATGGCGTATAGTAAAAACTATGGGTACTAAAATAACAAAGGTTACTCCTTACGAAGGTTTTATATCAGAAACAGCAGGTGCTCTTACCCTTTACATTACAGAATATTTTCACATACCTGTCAGTACCACACATACCATAGCAGGGTCAATAATGGGAGTAGGAGCTACAAAACGTCTTTCTGCCGTACGTTGGGGAATAATGAAAAATTTATTATTCGCTTGGATATTAACCATACCTGTTAGTGCTATATTAGGAGCAGCTATTTATTATGTAGTGCAATTGCTTGCTTAAAACATTTCTTTTATATTAAAATAAGAAATAAAGGATTTTTATAGCTGTTTGCCTTATAAAATGTCCTTTATTTTTCTCGTTTTGTAACATATTGATATTAATTTAAAACATAAATGTTATCTAATTATTAACATAAAAGTTTTAAGAAAAACATAATTATTAAGATAAAAAAATATCTTTTTTTCAAATATCATACCTTTATTGCTATTTTAACAAAATCTATTTATAATACCTATATATCATAGGAATTATACACCATTTACTATAATAAAACCACTACTAAGTGATATAAATACGGTAAAAAAACAAAAAAAATATTAACAATAAAAGCAACTACAAAATATATATATACTTTTGTAACTTAATTTATAATTTACATTATTATATGTAACAAAATATCAATAATACATAGCTTATAACAAATAAACATTATGAAGTATATGGCTATTTTTATCATTAAAGCTATATAATATACATTTATAGAATTAAAATTATAAAACGATAATAAAAGCGTTATATATTTCTTATTTGTGTATTTACTAAAATATATCCACAAAGCTGGTTGTGAAATTATTTCCAAAATTAGTATTAAAAGTATAAAAACTGATTATTACATTTTATGAAAATTAGAATTTGGCTGTTTACCCTATTTTTATTAACAGGACTTAGCACCATTTCAGCTCAAACCATTACAATAAATGGTAACATTGTAGATGAAAATGGCGAAGCATTACCTGGAGTGTCTATTGTTACTAAATCAGAGCCTAAGAAAGGTTGTGTATCTAATACTGATGGTACATTTACACTTACCGCACACAGTGGCGATCTGCTTATCTTCAATTTTATTGGATATAACCGTATAGAGCAGGCTGCACAATCTCAAATGCACATCAAGATGACACCTACAGAGCAAATGATGAACGATGTAGTAGTGGTAGGATATATGGAGCGTAAAGTAGCTAACACTTCTGCCTCTGTTGTTAAAATAGGTGCAAAAGACTTGGCAATGAAACCCGTTGCTAACCCCTTAGACGCTATACAAGGCAAGGTAAGCGGTTTGCAAGTATTCTCCTCGTCTGGAGAACCTTCTTCACAATTGTCTATGGCTTTACACGGACAAGGCTCAATAGGTGCAGGTACAGGCTTGTTAATAATCATGGACGGTATGCAAGTAAGTATGGCTGTGCTACAATCTATGAACGCTAACGATATAGAGAGCATACAGTTTTTAAAAGATGCCGCAGCCACTTCTATTTATGGTGCACGTGCCGCTAACGGTGTTATGTACGTTACAACAAAGCGTGGTAAGGTAGAAAATCGTCCATACATTTCCTTTAGAGCGCAATATGCTGTTTCTTCATTAGCTAATACCGATTATTTTGACCAGCTAATGAGTGGTCCTGAGCTGTTGCGTTATTATGAAGAGACAGGTATATATACACCAAAAGAAATTGCAACCTTTAAGGATAAATATTTTAAGGAAACAGATTTTCAATGGTATAAATACGTTTACCAGCCAGCACCTATGTATAGTGCTGATGTATCGTTATCAGGTGGTACACCAGCAATGAGATATTATATCTCAGGAGGAGCACTAAGCCAAGATGGTTTACGTATGGGCTCAAGCTATAAAAAAATCTTTGGACGTATTAATCTTGACACAAAGCTAAACAATTGGCTTCGTACTAATATAAATACCCAAATAGCATACGACGATACAAAGGTATCACCTTTTGGCAGCAAGAATGCTGTTGGTGGTGGAGTAGCCGCTATGAATGCACCTTTTGCATCGCCATACGATCCTTATACAGGAAAAGAATTAGAGCGAGTGCCACTGCTCGACATTAGCACTCCGCAACATGTCATCTCTACTAACCCTGCTAAAAACAATGCTTTAATATTATCGCTTAATGGAAACGCAACCATTACACCATTAAACAACCTAACCCTACGCTCTTTAGTAGGCTTAGAGCTTAATTATGGCAACAATAGTTCGCGTACACTACCAAGTTATTATCGTGCTTATGGCAATGGTAGCTCACAACGTGGATACTCTATGGTGTCTAATATTACCATTACCAATACCGCTACTTACGAGGTCAATTTAGGTAAACATTATATCACCACACTCTTAGGACACGAATATACTAATTACAAAGACGATAGTTTTAGTGCAGGTGGTTCTGGTTTGCTTGATAACAGACTATATTTACTTAATAATGTTACCAAAAATAAGTGGCTAAATGAAGATAATAACTCTTTTGCCTTTCTATCTTTTTTTACACAAATATCATATGATTATTTACATAGATACTTTTTAGATATAGTTTTACGTAATGATGCCTCATCAAGATTTGGTAGAAATAAGCGAAATGGCTTGTTTTGGTCGGCAGGATTATTGTGGAAAGCTAAAAAAGAAACACTTCTTAAAGATTTAGATTGGCTAAACAATTTAGACCTTAAAGCAAGTTATGGTACTCAAGGAAACTCATCTATACCTCCATATAGCACAGATGCATACGTGGGAAAGGTGGGACAAAAGAGAGGTGAAATAAGCTTAGGGCTTATCAGTCAAGGAAATCCTAATTTAAGTTGGGAAAAGCAAAGCAAACTAACACTTGGCATAAAGACACGATTATTAAATAGTTTTGATATAGACATAGAATATTATCACCGCATAACAAGTAACATGCTTTTTCAAATGCCATTAGCTTTCACATCAGGATTACCTGTTGGTGCTGAAGGATATCCTTATAGATATGAAAACGTAGGTAGATATTTAAACCAAGGTATAGACTTTCAGTTAAATGCAGACCTTGCACGTGGAAAAGATTGGAGCATTTCTTTTAATATGAACTTTAACTATAACAAAGATAAAGTTTTAGAATTGTTTGAAGGAAGAAAGTCGTGGCATGAACCTGGAGGACAATTAATATACATCGTTGGTAAACCTATTACATATATATTACCAATATATAAATGGGTAAATCCAAAGACAGGCGCACCAGAATGGTACAAACCTGGGACAGATAAAAACGTTATGCACTGTGATGACAATGATGTAATAAGCGAGTGGTCAAGCACACTTGAACAAAACACAGGTATCAGTGCTTATACTCCATTTACAGGTGGCTGGGGTATAGCTGCCCGTTGGAAAGGCTTTTACCTAAATGCCGACTTCTTTGTAGCATTAGGCAAGCACATGATTTCTATGGATAAGCAATATTACGAAAACGATTATTTTGTACGTGACCGTAAAGAAAACTCAAATGGCTCACGCCGTTTATTTGACTATTGGAAACAACCAGGCGACAAGACCGAATTCCCTTCATTAAAATGGGTACGCAATCCTGCACATCAAAGTACCTATCTTGATACAAAAATGTTAGAAAACGCATCGTTCATGAGGCTTAAAAACTTTACATTAGGATATGAGTTTCCTAAAAAAAGCATAGGTTGGCAACATATAATACAATCGGCTAAAGTGTTCTTTACTGGGCGAAACCTCATTACCTTTACTAAGTTTAGAGGTATTGACCCAGAGATTAATCGTAATGTATCATTTGGTGTAAATCCAAATACTAAACAAATGAGTATAGGTGTGGAAATTACATTATAAAAACCTTTATGTATAACATAAATAATGGTGTATAATATTAATCAACATAACTAACAAATAGATTAAAATGAAAATAAAATATATTACTTTTATAATATTACTTTTTGGCTTTATCTTGCAAGGGTGCGACCTTGACAGGTATCCTGCCGATAATATACTATATAGATATTCATATAAAAACATGCAAGATGCCAAAGAATGGGACAATGGAATATATTCCACCTTACGAGGTAAATTTGGCGGAGGATATATTTTACCACAAGAAGTACAAGCAGATATGCTTAATGCACATGCTGCATTTGGAAACTTATACTCCGATTTTCACGGTTGGACTATAAAAGCAGATAATGAAGTCATACAAGAGATTTACCACTCTTATTATTCTGCACTAAATGATGTAAATGTTGTTATAACGCAATTACCACAGTTAGAAGTAAAAACAAATGACCAAACTACCAAAAACCATTATTTAGGTAATGCTTATTTCGCACGAGCGTTTTACTATTTTAACCTTGCTATGCGATGGGGAATGGTGTATAACGAAAAAACAGCTGATAAAGATTTGGGAATAATATTAGTTACACAGCCTGCTACTATAGATAAACCCAAAAGAGCTACCAACTCACAAACATATAAACAGATATTAAGCGATTTGCATAAAGCTGACTCTCTATTAAGCGATGTACCTGTAAAAGCAGGAAATAGCGAGATAAGTGCTGATGCTGTTAAGGCTTTACGCGCACGTGTTTATTTATATATGGGAAAGATGCTTCCCGCTTTTAACGAAGCAAAAGAGCTAATAGACAAAAACACTTACCCTCTAATACCACCATACGAATCAAAACCTGGTAGTAAAATTAACCCACGTGAAGACGCTTTTGCTCAAATGTGGTTTTATGATAATGGCACAGAACAAATTTGGCAACCATTTGTTGATAAAGAAAACGAAATTCCTACAACAACTCCTCTTTATGGAGCTGATTTAAGCACAACAACATATTGGGACGAAAAACAACCATCTGATGACATCACAAACTATAATAAGCCTCCATATGTTCCTACACGTGAAGTTATTAACGACCTTTTTAATAGCGAAACAGATCATCGTGCCCTGACGTTATTTGAATATGTATACACCACTGTTAATGATAAAGAAGATCGTACACCACTCTTTGTTATATCAAAATTTAAAGGAAATCCAAATTATGCAACTCTTACAAGTAAACATTGGGGTGGATACGTACCAAATGGTAACCAGGCTCCTAAACCTTTTCGTATAGCTGAACAATATCTAATTGCATCAGAAGCCGCATATAACTTAGGTGATATTCCAAATGCAGAAAAGTATCTTAACCTATTACGCTTATCAAGAGGAGTAGCTGTTACAAACGCCACAGGAGAACAATTATATCAAGAAATAAAAAAAGAACGATCACGCGAGCTTGCCTATGAAGGATTTAGATTGTGGGATTTACGCCGCTGGAAGCAGGGATTCAGTAAACGCTCCTTCCAAGGCGCAAAAGATTATTATAAAGTCCCTGCAAAATTTTATGCTCCAGGATTTGACGTAAACATTAAACCTGATAATTATATGTTTATTTGGCCTTTCCCACTAAACGAGACACAGATTAATAACAACATAATTAACAATCCCGGTTGGGAAGATAAATAAAATATTTTTCTCAATTTATACACATACATTATTATCTATAAAGTTATAACTTATGCATAATAGTCATATAAAAACATTTATTTTTTTACTACAGATAGTATTTATGGCAACAGCATGCCAAAAAGATATTACCTTAGGAAATACAGATAACTTGTTAAGTCAACAATTACAAGCAGTAACACTAAACAAGCAGGAGACAACAAAAACTATCGACCTAAGTATGCTCGGTGATAATTGGCAAATACAAGATAACACAAGTGCTTGGCTCACTGCTACTAAAAAAGAAGGAACTCTTCTATACTTACATACTAAAGAGAACAATAACGCCAACGAGCGTTATGCACAAGTGATATTATCTACCTCGTATGGTAAGCAAATAGTATCTATAACGCAGTTTGGCAGCGACCCTATAATAAAAGTAGCCGAGTGTAATGGAACTATAATATATAACCACGAATCTCATAAAGACATAGAGCTAAATATTATTTCAAACTCAGAAGAATGGAGTGTAGAACAAATAGAACCAGAGAACAACTCATGGCTAACATTTAGCGCAAAGCAAAAAGAAAAAAAACTCTTACTTAACATCTTACCCATTGAACGCAATAGCAAATGGGCTCAAACAAGCAGAAGCAGTAGATTGTTTTTAACAAATGGAAATAGCCATTATCAACTTATTATTACTCAAAATGGATATGTTCAGTTCCAGTTTCCTGTGTGGGACTTTAACAACTTTGATATTAACAAAATCACTGATTTAGAAAACAAACGTAATAACCAACGAGATAAAGCATTTGAGAAAGACTTTTTATTACCATTTAAACAAGATGTGGAAAAGGCTTATTATGCTTTTCACTCATCAGGTGAACAAGCTCCATATATATTTTATCAACCTACCAATAGTAGAAATGGTATATTTTGCGCATGGCTGAAAGCTCCTAAAGAAAAACTCTTCCAAAAGGAATCATACGACTCTTGGCTAAAACAAAATGGGTTTAAATTAGGTAACAAACAAATGTTTGACACAGAAACAGAATATTATAGTGAAGATATAAATAAGACTCGATTAGTACATGTATACAATTCTATAGATAATTATAAAATGCATGGAGGTATTTACAGAAGTGCATGTATGAAATATATCGAATCGCCTAATAGTCTTACTTTAAATACAAACGGAAAAGTAGAAAGCCTGCCAGTTTTCCCATCAGCTTATCTACACAATAAAGCTTTTAAATTAGAACAGGTCATAGAATATGAACGCAAAAGAGGTATGAAACCCGACTTTAATAACAACTTTAACACCGAAAAAGTTACTGCTACCACACAAGATCCTCTTTGCAAATACTCAAGACTGCTTTTCGTTCCAAATAACGAAAGTAATGAAAGAGGAGCACTAGCCTACGTTATATACTTTTTTAATTGGCAAGGTGTTACCGCAGAAGATATTGATGCAGGATTAGTAGCTAATCGCGATCTAAGCGGAACTGTTGGATCATGTCAAGTATTTTATAAAGGTAACGATATTTTTTATACCGTTGAGGAACAAGGAACGCCAGGCGTTTACACATGGAACGATTACTCTATACCTTTTAGTACACGTAATGCTTTTCAAAATAAAGGATATAACGTAGTAAGAGAGGCTGATGGCGGATTTGTATCCTTCTACAGAGGCGATGAAGATCTTATAGATATGCGACCACAAGAAACACGTACAGTTGTAATCTATTACAAGAGTAAACACTATGTAGACCTTGTTAAGAAGAAGTTTAACTATTAAAAAGAGTAAATAATGAAAGTGATTAAAAACATATATTCTTTAGTAGTTGGTATTATCTTATTATCAACGGTAATGTTTGGCTGTTCTGATAATACATTAACAGAACCTACAAACACAAATACCACAACCTCTCAAGATGACATCTCATTACCTTGGGAACCAGGAATGGCTTATATAAAACTAAAAACAAGTATAACGCCTACAACACGAGCTGTAACAAGCCATATTACACGAGCTGCTATATTTAATAAGCAAAATGTAAAAGTGGAACAAGTGTTTAATATGCACAACGAATATGCCAACTTAAAACATAAAAGGGGATTAGATAGATGGTTCATCGTGAAATTTGATAAACATGCCGATGTAAATAAAGTTATTAAAGAATTAAAGAATGATCCTGCTATAGATATTGCTCAAGGCAGTATAAAAATAGCACCTGTGCAAACATCGTTTACTCCTTTTACACGCGCATCTATAAGACAAGACCAGTTACAAGCAGCTAACAATGGTACTGGGAGCTTAAACTTTACAGATCCATACCTTAAATATCAATGGCATTATACTACTACCAATGATGTATATATGACATTTAAGCCTGGTGCAGACATAAACTTGTTTCCGGCATGGCAAAAAGAAACCGGAAATGAACATGTAATTGTTGCAGTGATGGACTCTGGTATAGACTTTTCACATGAAGACTTACAAGGTGCAGCATGGGAAGGAAAAGATCCTACTACTGGAGAAACAATACATGGACGCAACTTTTGGGCTGATGAAACAGGTAACGGGAGAGCTAATGATATAATACCCGGAGCACATGGCACTCATGTTGCAGGTACTATTGCTGCACGCAACAATAATAATATAGGTGTATGTGGTATTGCTGGTGGCAATGGTGATAAAAACTCAGGTGTAAGACTAATGAGCTGTGAAATATATGGACATGATGGCACTAAAGAAACAGCAAGCACAGCATCTATTGTAAAGGCTTTTGAATTTGCTGCTGAGCATGGTGCATCTATCATGAACTGTTCTTGGGGGTATGCTTTCGATCGTTCTAAATATCTTAACAACGAAAACTTTCAAAGCATCTTTAAAAATCAATTTCAACTTTTAAAAGATGGTATAGATTATTTCACCGATATAGCAGGATGTGATGGTAATGGAAATAAAAAACCTAATGCTTATATGAAAGGGGGATTAATCTTCTTTGCTTCTGGAAACGATGCACAATACGACATAGACATGATACCAGCATCATATAAACGTGTAATAGCTGTAGGTGCTATAAATAGTCAAGGTATACCTACAGACTACATGAACAAAGGTACATGGGTAGATATTTTAGCTCCCGGAGGCACTACTGAAACAGGAGAAGTAAACAAAGGTGTACTAAGCACAGTGCCAAAAAATTATGTCTATGGTAAAACAGGTCCATATCCTAATACCGACTTTACTTTACCAGATAATAATCTATATGCCTTTGCACAAGGCACATCTATGGCTACACCACATGTTACAGGTATTGCCGCCTTAGTAATATCAAAATTCGGTAAACAAAACAATAATTTTACCAACGAAGATCTACGTAAACGCATATTAGGTGCAGTAAAACCTCAAAGCCCTTATGCTATAAAGAGTGACCAAAACTTAGCAGGTAAAATGGGAATAGGATTTGTAGACGCCAACTTAGCTTTAGCTGATGCAGAAACAGAAAAACCTGCAGCACCTGTAATTTCCGTTACCGACTATTCGACAGATGCTATAAAAGGTTATTACGATGCCACTATAACATGGAACGTAACTTCTGACAACGATGCTCCAAACGAGCAACACACAGCTTTTGCTTACGACATAGAACTATACAAAAAAGATGATATGTCTAAACCTGTACAAACGCTCACGCGTTACTCATACGATTCGCAGGTGAATGATAATATGGAACAAACTTTTTTAAATCTCGAAACTAACACTCGATATGTAGTAAAGATGACGGCACGTGATAGATCTAACAATCGTTCTAAGACTGCTACAACAGAATTTAAAACACGTTTAAACCATGCACCTATATTTACTACACATCTGCCACAGGCTTTGAGTTTGCTCAATACTAAGCCTTATTATCATGAGATATTTACCATTAAAGATGAGGATAATCACAGCTGGACTTACACTACTACAGAATTACCACAAGGAGTAGAACTAAAACGTATAGGTGATAAATTTGACTTACTTATTAAAATAGGAAAAGTAGGTAAATACGAGTTCTCTGTAACACTAACCGATCAGCTTGGTGGAAAACATACAGAGAAGTTTGCCTATGAAGTTGTTGAACAAAAAGCACCTCAGATAACAACAACATTAAGCGATATTTCCTTATTTAAAAGTGATAAGCCTACAATAATAAACCTTAATAACGTTTTTGCTACTAATGATATTGCACATTTACGATATCATGCCATATCAAGTAATAAGCAAATAGCAGATGTTGCCATACAAGGACATAATATTATAATTACACCTGTTTCTTATGGTATAGCAACCATTAAGCTTACTGCTACCAATGGAAGTAAAGAAAGCTCTGTTAGCTTTAATGTTCGTGTAACAAATGATAATGCACCTGATGTTCATGCAATATACCCTATACCTGCGCATAGCTATATTAAGGCACTTATGAGGAGTAATGTTAATGATGTTGAAGTTATTGTTACTATGCTTAACGGAAGAAAAGTTATAGAGACAAAGCTAATCCCAAATGATATTACACACGAAATAACTCTTGGTATTGACAGGTTAGCTCCTGGCACTTATTATTTGCTATTGAAGACAAAGCGAGTAACAAGCAAACACACTTTTATTAAAAAATAAGATACTACAAAACTATGAATAAAATAAAGAGCATACTACTAATAATTGCCATAAGCATAACCTATAAAGGTATGGCTCAGAGCAGGATTTTACCAGTATTAGAAGGTACTACCAGTGTAAAAAGCTCAGCTATGGGTGGAGTAACAATGGGAAATACCAACGAAATGTATATTTATGACAACCCTGCTGCAATGTCATTTAATAAAAAAACATTTGATATAAATGCCTGCATTACAGCACAAGAGAAAACCGATGCAGGACGTTTGATGCAATATAACTTAGGAGGAGGTTATAGATTTAATAGCGGTACGGCTATCATGGCAGGCGTGCGTTATCTTGGTGGCTTACATGTAAACAGCGTTAAAACTATTAATGAACCTCAAACTTTCCATCCATATGATGCTGCAATAGACCTTGGATGTTCGTTTCTGGTTACACCAAAAATAGCTGCATTTACTACTTTTAGTTATATTAAAAGCGAAGCTGCTACTAAAACTACAGCTTTATCTCTATCAGTAGGTGCTGCATACCAAAACATATTTAATTTAACTGCATCATTACCCACATGCTTAACTTTTGGCGTACGACTATTAGATTTTGGTAAACCGGTAAAATATAATAATACTGGTACCCCACAATCTCTACCTACATCAATAATTATTGGAGGAGATTGGAAATTTAATCTAAGTAAGCAGCATACCTTAACCTATGCCTTATCTTGTAGATATTTTATCCCAAAAGATGCTACTGAGAAACTATTATCTACTGGTGTGGAATATATCTATAAAAATAGTCTTTCGGCTTGTATAGGATATCAATATAGCAATAAGGGCAATAAAGCAATTACCTTTGGTGCAGGTGTACAACTGCTTAAAGATATAAACCTTCGTGCAGCATACCACCACGCTATGACATACTACGATGTGGATTACCTCTCTTTAGGAATTGGGTATAACATGTAACCAAACTGTTAGCTTATAAAAACTTGTAAAAGGTGGCGCAATAGACCTTTGGTATACTGAAAAAATATCCAGATGTCTATTACGCCTTTTTTATACAAATAGATAGTTAGAATGAATATATCTTCTTTTGTTCCGAATGGTAATATCCTATAAAATAAAACACTTAATATAGATATTATCTTTTTAAAATAATTCTTGTATATTTTATAAAATTATACGACATTTGCAATAATTAAACCTAAGCTATTTTTCATGAAATATATTGCCTTAACGTTTTTATTATGTTTTATAAGTGCTCTTTCTTTGGCACAAAGTAACAAAAGCTGGGAACAATATATTTATGAACTTTCATCTATAGAAGATGAAAGTAGTTATACTAATGAAGAAACATTAGAGCTTTTAGCTGATCTCGCAGAACATCCTATCAATCTAAATATAGCTACTCGGGAGGATTTAGAGCGTTTCCCTTTCCTAAGCGAACAACAAATAGAGGATATTTTAGCATATATTTATCAATATCATGGTATGGAAACACTGGGAGAATTAACAATGATAGAATCGTTAGATGATATTCGGCGAAAGTTACTTAGTTTTTTTGTTTATGTAAAACAAATAGAGAAAAAGAATTTCCCATCTATAAAAAACATTTTAAAATATGGAAAACATGATGTTATGTTTACTTATAAAATACCATTTTACGAGCGTAAGGGCGATAAAAACGGATATTTAGGTTATAAGTATCAGCATTCTTTTCGTTACACATTCCATCTATCCGACTATATAAAGGCAGGATTAATAGGAGCACAAGATGCAGGAGAACCTTTCTTGGCTAACAAGAATAGTGCAGGGTATGATCATTATAGCTTTTATGTTTTAATAAAAAAACTTGGCATATTAAAAACACTTTCTATAGGAAGATACAAAATCTCGATAGGTCAAGGACTAATAATAAATTCCTCATTTAGTCTTGGCAAACTTACTATGATGCAAACCTTAGGTAGACAGTCTACCATTATTAGTGCACATTCTTCACGTTCGGCATATAACTACTTGCAAGGAGCTGCTGCCACAGTAGCTATTAGCAAACACATAGACCTCACAGGGTTCATATCTTACCGCAATATAGACGCAACACTTAATAAGAAAGGAGGAGGTATACAAACTATTCTAAAAACGGGATATCACAGGACAAAAAACGAAATGATGAAAAAAAATAATGCTGCACAATTAGCTACGGGAATGACTACACGTTGGAATAGTGGTGGCTTTCATATCGGCGCGTCAGTACTATTTACTTGTTTTGATAAACCTTTACAACAAAACAAAAATGAAAGTTACAAAAAATATGCTCCTCAAGATAATAACTTTTGGAACATAGGTATAGATTATGGCTATCTTACACCCCACTGGAATTTGCAAGGAGAAACAGCCACTAATAATATCGGAGCCATAGCTACCATGAATATGCTTTCGTGGAAAGCTGCCTATAACCTTACCATTATTGGTGTACAACGTCTTTATGGACATAAATACTACTCTTTGTTTAGTAAAGGTTTTAGCGAAGGAGGTCATATACAAAACGAAAGCGGTATACTTTTAGGAGTTAATTACAACCCTATACGCGGACTGTCTTTACAGGCATACACTGATATAATACAGTTCCCGTATCCTAAATATAGAGTTCATATAGGTAGTAAGGCTTGGGATAATTTTATTTCTGCCATATACACATATAAAAATATTATTCTATCAGCACGCTACAGATATAAGATAACAGAAAAAGACGGAGTTAATAAAAAAGGATTAATTAAAGATATTACTCAAAGAGGACGATTAGCTTTGAGCTATATTAATAATAAATGGAATTGTAAAACGCAAACAGATATAGTTTTAAACAATTATAAAGAGTATAGCTTGGGATATATGATAAGTGAAAATATTAGTTATACACCACTACAAAAACTATCTATTACAACCACATTAGGATATTTTAATACCGACAGCTATGCATCTCGAATATATATATACGAGCGGTCTCCGCTATACACCTTTAGCTTTCCTTCATTTTATGGGCAAGGGATTCGTAGCTCATGCTTTGCACGTTTGTCTACAGGAAAACATTTTGTAGGAATAGTACGTATATCTAATACTAAATATTTTAATCGTGATCATATTGGCAATAGCTACCAAAAGATAAACTCTTCTGTTATAACAGATGTAGATTTACAGATAAGATGGAAATTTTAAAATAACATGAAAAGCAAAAAAAAGTAAGTTTCACTAACAATTACTCTTACTTGTCATTATCTTTAAAATCATATCATCGGTAAGGCACATTGCTTCTTTTCCTATAGATGTTAAGTTGCTAATAGTTTTATCAACGTCCTCTTCTATAATACCTTCTGCCGCAGAAACACACTTTCCTTCTATTGAAAGCATGGCAGAAAGCACTGCTGTAGAAACACCTGAAGATATTTTAAGCGCACAGCTTGGCTTAGCACCATCACAGATAATACCCGTAAGATTAGCTATCATGTTTTTTACCGATCTACAAATACTATCATAATCACCTCCCATTAAATAAGTAATACCACAACTTGAACCTATACTTGAAACAACGCAACCACAAAGGGCAGATAATCTGCCTAAACTTTGCTTAATATAGATAACTGTAAGATGACTTAAAGTTAAAGCGCGAATTAGCTCTTCTTTAGTGTTTTCGTTCTCTTTAGCAAACACTACTACCGGATTAGTAGCACAAATGCCCTGATTACCAGACCCACTATTACTCATTACAGGTATTAAAGCCCCACCCATACGAGCATCACATGCTGATGCTGTCTTAGATATTATATGCGAAAAGATAGAATTTCCAAAGATACCACGACCTAAAGGGCGTTCCATCAATTTACCTAAACAATGCCCATAATTTTCCTTTAAAGCGGCTTGAGCTGCACGCATATTATAACGTTTAGCCTCATGTATAAATTCAATCTCTGATATTGGTGAGGTGATAGCAAAATCGTATACCATGCGAAGATTTAGCTTTATGCCATTATCTTCCACTTCTTCGCTTTCCTCGTTACGTCTATCTAATAACACATTATTATCTATACTCTCATATACAAAATTGGTGTGCGACTTAGTAATTATAGACGTTGCACATCTATCACCTGCTTTACACCTCACTTCTATATAGAGCTTATCAGAAATATTCTCTTTCAGCTTAATATCTATATCATGTTTAGCTATGTAACGCTTACCTTCTTCTAAACTTTCTGAAGTAAGATCTTTTATAACTTCTAACTTATATTCAGATTTTCCTATAAGTGCACCCAAAGCAATAGCTATGGGTAAACCTATCATTCCTGTACCAGGAATGCCCACTCCCATAGCATTTTTAAGCATATTGGGGGATAAGTACACCAAGATAGATTCTGGACAACAACCTAAAAGCTCTGCACTACGAGCAGCACTAAGCGCTACTGCCATAGGCTCTGTACACCCAATAGCAGGTACCACCTGCTCTTTAATGAGCTTGATAATCTGTAATCTAATGTTTTTGTTTAGCATTGAATTTGTCGATAAAGATACTATTGCAAAGGTAAATAAAAATAAGGAACAGAGCAATTCTGTTCCTTATTTTAGATATAAATTATTCTTTATGAAAAAAAAACGAGTAATTGATAAAATATTTTCTTCCTCTATTTCTTTTAACACTAAGTATTACCTTAAATACTCCTCACATAAAGCTACCCACAGAGAAGCACCTATAGGAAGTATATCTTGATCGAATATATACTTTGGATTATGTACCATAGGAGTTTCACCATTACCTATCATAATATAGCTTCCCGGTCTTTCTTGCAGCATAAAAGCAAAATCTTCACTGCTCATAAACGGCTTGCATGGATACACTACATTTTCTTTTCCAAAATATTTACGAGCCACTTCAGCTGCAAAGGCAGTTTCCTCATGCGAATTGAATAATACTGCTCCGGGCTGACCTTCTTTTATCTCATACTTACAGCCAAAACTTTCTGCTTGTGCTGCTGTTATCTCACGAATACGCTTTAACACCAGTTTTCTACCATCTGCCTGCATATTACGCATAGATAGCTTTAAAACAGCTTCATCAGGAATAACATTTCCTGCATTTCCTGCCTGAAATGACCCTATTGTAACCACACCGTTATGCCACGGTGATAGGTTACGCGACACTATTGTTTGTAATGCCATTACTAAAGAAGCTCCAGCTACAACAGGGTCGACACTCAATTCAGGCATTGAGCCATGCCCCCCACGCCCCATAAGACGTATTTCCCAATTGTCTACAGCCGACATTGTCTCACCATCATGAAAATGTAACATTCCCTTAGGTAACCCTGGTATGTTATGTATAGCATATATTCGGTCAGCATCAAACTTCTTAAAAAGTCCGTCATCTATCATTGAAGGACCACCTTGCATAGTTTCTTCTGCTGGTTGGAAATAAAAATAAACAGTCCCATTGAAATTTTTAGTTTCCGATAGATATTTAGCAGCACCAAGCGCCATAGTGCTATGCCCATCATGACCACATAGATGAGAGATACCATCATGCCTACTCTTATAAGGTAAATCGTTTATTTCTTGTATAGGAAGAGCGTCCATATCTGCTCTAATACCTATCTTTTTTTTACCTTCCCCATTGCTAAGCACTCCAACGACACCTTCTATACCATTTTTACCAATATGCTCATATACCTCATAGCCCATATCTTTTAAAAGTTTAGCTATGTATTTACCTGTATTTACCTCTTGTGTAGAAAGCTCAGGGTCTCGATGCATAGCTTCCATCCACTGCTTCATTTGTGGCAACATATCTGCCAACTCTTTTATAGGTTTTACACTCATTTTACTCATTGTCTATATATATTACTATGTTTTATAAAATGTATCTTAAGTTGCAACATGAGCTAACAACACAATACAACACTCTTTTGCAACGTAAGAAAAGAATATATACAAAGGTACCTAATTAATTGCATTATAATAAAAAAAAGAAGAGAGAAAAATAACCTCCCTTCTTTTTCCAAAACTAATACTTATCATCTTATCATTTTTATAAGATACATTTACATTATTAGTAAATACCTATATGTTTTCATACTTTTATAACGTTTTTTTTAGTTAGTTTTTTTAGGAACTTATAAAAGATATTCTATAATTCTATCATGTGGATTAAATTGTTTTATATCGTTTAACCCCATCGTTTTAATAGCTACTTGTATAATCTCATCTTCCGAAACATCATTATAGCAGTTTTGTTTCTCAAGAAAATATCTACCTGCATCTATCAATGTTTGTTTAGGTATTAGTCCGATAATCTCTGTGCCGGTTACGCTAATACCACGCTTTTGTGCACAACGACACACTTCTTCAAAGGCTATATGAAGAGGAGTAACATTAATATCGGTGATATTCATTGATACTTGTGCTATGCCATATTCGTCAATATACCAACCGATAGCCTTTGTTGCTTTCAATGTTCCCGGTATCATAATATTCTTACCATTAACATCTTTCATTATCTTGCCCACTAACGAGCCTCCTACACGTAGTGGTCTGCCCTTCTCTCGCACATCAAAAGCTATCTCGTTAGCATAAGGTATGGAAGTAGTGTTTAAATTAAAGTTTGTTGCTATAAGAAAATTGCGTGCACCAACAGCTGTGCAGCCTGTACGTGCCATAGCCTCGTCCCAAGGGCGTGCGCCAAAATCGGGAAACTCCTTTGGTATCATCATTCGCTCTTTCAATCCTTCATATTCACCCTTTCTACATACTGCAAGGTTTCTTCTTTCTGGTATCTTTGCTGCAGCTTCATAGCAATAACAAGGCACTTTCAGCTCTGTAGCTATACGTTCGGCTAATGTACATGCCAACGATGCACATTCTTCTAAAGTGATTCCTGATATAGGGATTAAAGGACATACATCTGTAACACCAATGCGAGGATGTGCACCATGCTGCTGGCGCATATCTATAAGCTGAGATGATTTTTGTACACAACAAAAAGCTGCTTCTACAACATCTTCAGGACTACCTACAAAAGTCATTACCGTACGATTAGCAGCTTTCCCAGAATCTATATTAAGGAGCTTTATTCCTTTTACTTTTTCTATCTCTGTAGCTATCTCTTTTATTATTTCCTCATCACGACCTTCACTGATATTAGGTACACACTCTACTATTCTTTTTGCTTGTGCCATCTTATATATGTTATTGTTTTTATTTTTAGATTTATTTTTAGTATATTATCAAGTTTACTTTATATAGATATGACATATTACATAAACCAACACAAATTTACATATAATTCTCTTTAACAGGCTCTATTATTATGTTTAAAAAGGTAATAACTTTATTTTTTTCATACTTTATATATACTTCTTATCGTTAATATATAGCAACAAAAAAAAGGCTGATTGCTTATCAGCCTTTTTTTAATATGTTTTATAAGTTTTTATCTGTTCCTCAAATGTTTAAATGCTTATATCTACAAATAAAATCTATACTGTTTTGTTATTAACTTTTATGCATAGATAAGTATAAACCACTTGCACTTTATTTTATATAAGCATAACTTTTTAAGGACATAAACTTACTTTTATTATCCATAAATAATTTTTCCATCTTTATCCATAAACTCTTCAAGACCTTTCTCATAAGTCGTCATAGCCCTAAGACTCATACCTACATTAGAGAAACCTCCATCATGAAAGAGATTCTGCATAGTAACCTTACGTGTAAGATCAGAAAACATAACAATACAATAGTCGGCACATTCTGCGGCTGAAGCATTTCCTAAAGGAGACATACGGTCAGCAAAGTCAAACAAGCGATCCATACCTTTTACGCCAGAGCCTGCAGTAGTCATTGTTGGACTTTGAGAAATAGTATTAATACGTACATTATGCTCACGACCATAAATATATCCAAAGCTACGTGCTATACTTTCTAATAAAGCCTTAGCATCTGCCATATCATTATAACCGAAGAAAGTACGCTGTGCTGCTACATACGATAACGCTACAATAGAGCCTCCATCAGCTATGGCATTAAGCTTTTTAGCACTTTGTATCATTTTATGAAAAGATAAAGCCGATATGTCAAGCGTAGTATTAAGCATTGTATAATCGAGGTCGTCATACGTGCGATGCTTACGAACGTTTGGAGACATACCTATAGAGTGTAAAACAAAGTCTACCTGACCGCCTAATATTTCCATAGAACGCTTAAATACATTCTCTAAATCTTCTACATTTGTAGCATCGGCAGGTATTACCTCACAATGAAGTTTTTTCGATAACTCGCTTACAGTGCCCATTCTTACAGCTACGGGGGTATTAGAAAGAGTTATTGTAGCACCTTCCTCAACAGCTCTCTCTGCTACTTTCCATGCGATAGAATTTTCATTAAGAGCTCCAAAAATTATTCCCTTTTTACCTTTTAATAAGTTATAACTCATAATATTTCATTTGATTAATGAGGCAAAAGTACTTAAAAAAAACAATATATATCTAAAAGTAACTATAAAAAGTAGATTATATACAAAAATCTTATCTACAAAAAGATAAAAGAAAATTTGTTGTTAAATATTTTGGAAAATAGCGAAAAAAAACATACCTTTGCAGCGCAATTGTCCTATGGTGTAATGGTAGCACTACAGTTTTTGGTTCTGTCAGTGGTGGTTCGAATCCGCCTGGGACAACAAAAAAGGCATAATAGTTATTTAACTATTATGCCTTTTTGTTGATTATAAACATATCTTTTTAATAAACAAGCACGAATATTTGAAGATAAAAATAAATTATTTTTTATATAAAAATAAATTAAAAATGCAATAAAAATAAATTATTTTTGGTGCGCAACGTTTAGCTTTTCCCTTTATAATGGTTATCTTTTCATGCCAAATATATAACTTGTTTTCATATAAAAAATAACAAGACTACTTTTTTTTTATAACAATTCTTGGTTAGCCAAGGTAAGTATCCCCTTCTACATATTGTTCTAAAAAC
This sequence comes from Prevotella amnii CRIS 21A-A, assembly GCF_000177355.1. Taxonomy (NCBI): domain Bacteria; kingdom Pseudomonadati; phylum Bacteroidota; class Bacteroidia; order Bacteroidales; family Prevotellaceae; genus Prevotella; species Prevotella amnii. The sequence goes on along the minus strand of NZ_ADFQ01000089.1, from coordinate 8,889 downwards.
AGATGTTCTCCATCAAAAACTGCATAAGAAAACTGCCAAATCCAGTCGCCAAGTATAAGCATACGAGCATTATGATTAAGCTTTAAATCGAGCATAATATGTCTATGACCATAAATAAAATAATCAATATCAGGATATTGCTCTATATACTCTTTAGAATAGCGCACTAAAAATTCTTTCTCCTCTCCTAAGAAAGACGCCTCTTTCCCATTGATACGCTTCATGCGGCTATGCTTTGCCCACTTTAACCCTAACTGAACTCCATACCAAGGATGAAAGAAATTGAGTAAACGCTGACAAAACCTATTATGAAAGACACTACGAAGTAACCTAAATTTAACATCCGGATCGCCTAAACCATCGCCATGAGCAAGGTAAAACACCTTATCATGAAGCTCTATGGTAACAGGCTTTCTATGAATAATTACCCCACACTCTTCTTCTAAATATCCATATGTCCAAATATCATGATTACCTATAAAAAAATGAACTTCTATTCCACTATCTGTAAGCTCTGAAATTTTACCAAGAAAACGTGTAAAACCTTTAGGAACAACATACCTATATTCGTCCCAAAAATCGAACATATCACCTAAAAGATAAATAGCCTCCGCCTTATCTTTTATACTATCTAAGAAACGTACCAAACGCCTTTCTTGTGTACGCTTATGCTCAACTGCCAACGAACCAAGGTGAGCATCTGAAAGAAAATAGATGTTCTTCATAAGTAACCTTTTGCGTATAACTTTATTATATAATATTGATAGTCATGATAATGCTTTTATATAAGACAACAGCTAATCAAATCCTAATTCCACCTTTGCTTCCTCTGACATCATACTTTGATCCCATGCCGGTTCGAAGACAAGATTAATATTAGCAGATTTTACTCCTTCTATGCTCTCTACTTTAGTACGCACGTCCTCAAAAATAAAGTCGGCAGCAGGACAAGAAGGTGAAGTAAAGGTCATATCCATATCAAGATTACCATCATCATCTATGTCAATCTTATAAATCATACCTAAATCATAGATATTAACAGGAATCTCTGGATCGTAAACAGTCTTAAGCACTTCTACTATCCGCTCTTGAATGGCTAATTTTTCTTCTTGAGTCATAATAAAATAACAAGTAATTATAACTATTAAAATATAAGGAACTATAGAGATATAAATAAGTTCAGTCGTTAACAGACTTTTCTAACAATACTCATATTCTATAGTTCCTAATAACTAATTTTTCTCTAAACTATTAACAACATCTCTTGTATCACGAGCAATAACTATCTCTTCGTCAGTAGGAACAAGTACTACTTTTACTTTTGAGTCGTCAGATGAAATTATTGTTTCTTTGCCACGAACGTTATTACGCTCTACATCTATCTTAACACCAAGGAACTCTAATCCTGAGCAAGATTCTAAACGAGTAGAAACCTGATTTTCACCAACACCTGCAGTCCACACTATAATATCTACACCACCCATAGCAGCAGCATACGCTCCGATATATTTCTTAATACGATAATTATACATTTGTAAAGCTAATGTAGCACGCTCATTGCCTTGCTCGTATGCATTTTCTATTTCACGCATATCCGAACTAATACCAGTAATACCTAATACTCCAGATTCTTTATTTAAAAGATCTGCCATTTCCTGTGGCTTTTTATCTAATTTTTCCATCAAATAAGTAACTACAGAAGCATCAATATCACCAGAACGAGACCCCATCATCAAACCTTCAAGTGGAGTTAGACCCATAGACGTATCAATAACCTTTCCTCCCTTAATAGCTGCAACAGATGCTCCATTACCTATATGACAAGTTATAATACGCTGTTTTTTTATATCCACTCCAAGCATATCACATACACGTTGTGATACATAACGATGACTAGTTCCATGAAAACCATAACGACGAACATGATATTTCTCATAATATTCATAAGGAATAGCATACATATAAGCATACTGTGGCATTGTACTATGAAATGCGTTATCAAAAACTGCTACTTGTGGTGTTTTAGGCATTAAGGCATTAACAGCACGAATACCTCGCAAATGACCAAGATTATGCACAGGGGCAAGATCTATCAACCCCTCAATGCCAGCTTCTACCTCCTTAGTTATTAAGCAACTCTTTTCAAACAAATCGCCACCCTGAACTACACGATGACCTACTGCATCTATATCGTCAAGGCTTTTAATAGAACCTATTTCCTTATCTAACAATAAATCGAAAACAAATTTTACACCTTCTTTATGATCGGGCATATCATGCATTATTTTCTTTTTACTGCCATCTTTTAACGTTACTTTTACAAAAGCCTCATCTAACCCTATGCGCTCTGCTCCACCTTGTGCCAAAACACTTTCGCTATCCATATTATATAGCTTATATTTGATGGAACTGCTTCCACAGTTTAATACTAATATATTCATTATTATTGTTTTTCTAATATAGTTTTTACTTATATTTTATATTTTCTTTTTTGTATATTTCTTACTCATTAGCCTTTGCGTTTTGAGCCTGACAAGCAGTAATAGCCACCATATAATAAATATCATCTACAGAACAACCACGCGAAAGATCGTTTACAGGACGAGCAATACCTTGAAGAATAGGACCTATAGCCTTAGCACCGCCTAAACGCTGAACAAGCTTATAACCTATATTACCTACTTCCAACGTAGGTACAACGAGGACATTAGCCTTACCTGCCACTTCTGACCCTTTGGCTTTAATAGATGCAACCTTTGGGTCGAGGGCAGCATCAGACTGCAATTCACCATCTACCTTAAGATTAGGATACTTTTCTTTAGCTATCTTTGTAGCCTCTACCACTTTATCAATAACATATACGCTCTTACCTGTTACCTTATCTATAGCATCTTTAGCAGACCCTTTAGTAGAATAACTTAACATAGCTACCTGCGGATCTTTAAATCCGGCAACGCTCTTTGCCGTTTCTGCAGATGCATAAGCTATCTGTGCAAGCTGGTCAGCAGTAGGATTAGGAGTTACTGCTACATCGCCCATTACTACTATACCATTCTCACCATAATGTTGCTCATGGGTTAGTACAAGCATCGCACCACTAACACAAGATATGCCTGGGGCACATTTTATTATTTGTAAAGCAGGGCGAAGCGTTTCACCCGTAGTAGATAAAGCTCCAGAAATCTGCCCATCAGCACCACCTGTCTTTATTATCATACAGCCTAAATACAGATTGTTTTTTGTAACAAGTTGGTGAGCTTGTTCTATGGTCATTCCCTTAGACTTTCGTAGCTCTACCAATTTCTCCGCAAGCTCTCCTGTATGAGGGTTGTTCTCTGGGTCTATAATAGTAGCCTTTCTAATATTATTTAACCCCCATTTTGTAGCAGCTTCCTGAATGTTAGCAGGATTGCCTATAAGAATAAGATTAGCTATATCATCAGCTAACACTTTATCTGCTGCTCTAAGTGTACGCTCCTCTTCAGCTTCGGGGAGCACGATACGCTGCTTATCAGCTTTAGCACGCGCAACGATTTGCTCTAATAAGTCCATATTATATATTTAAAAATCTTGTTTAATATCAGTATTTGCAATGCAAAGATAGCAATTATAAGTGAATAGCACAAGTAAGATATTACATTTCCTTTGTTAAAATACTTTCCAACTGCTCTGCAGATAATCGCAACTGAAACTCTCCATGCATAGCTACGCTTATACGTCCTGTTTCTTCTGAAACAATAATAGCCAAAGCATCAGAATCTTGTGATATACCCATAGCTGCACGATGTCTAAGCCCAAGCTCACGAGGAATATCTTGCTTATGACTTACAGGCAGAATGCAACCAGCTGCTTTTAATCTTTTATTCGAAATAATCACTGCTCCATCATGTAATGGAGAGTTCTTAAAAAATATATTTTCTATTAAGCGTTGGTTTATACGAGCATCTATAAAATCGCCTGTAGCTACTATATCATCAAGTATAACCCCTCGCTCTATAACAATTAAAGCTCCTATCTTAGCACGACTCATACTCATGCAAGCCATCACAATGGGCATTATTGTTTCTTTATCAGCTTCACTCTTCTTATCCCTACCAAAGAGTTTCATAATACTTTTTAATTTTCCATGAGCACCTAAGCTATAAAGAAAATGACGTATCTCTTCTTGAAAAAGGACGATTAAGCCAATCATACCTACAGAAACTAACTTGTCCAAAATACCACCCAACAAGTGCATTTCTAATACCTGACTAACTATAAGCCACACTATAACAAATACCATAATACCGATAAACACGTTTAATGAGCGTGTCTCCTTCATTAAACGGTAAATATAGTAAAGTATTAATGCAACTAATACTATATCGATAACGTCCTTTATACCAAATTCAAAAAACATATATTCTTACTTTCCTCTTAATCTGTTTACAATTTTTACAGCCTCAACAGCTTGTTTTACATCATGGACACGCAAGATATTAGCACCTTTTAATAGTGCAATGGTGTTTAATACTGTTGTTCCATTCAAACTCTCTTCAACCGTAATTCCAAGAAACTGATGAATCATTCTTTTCCTACTAATCCCCACAAGAATAGGAAGCTCCAATATTTGTATACGCTCCATTACACTCAATATCTCATAATTACCTGAAACTGGTGTTTTGCCAAACCCAAAGCCCGGATCAAGAATAATATCTTTTTGCCCTATAGAACGCAACTCTTCTACCTCGCGTGAGAAATTTATAAGAAGATCTTGTAAATTAGCAGCCACAGACATTAATATATAAGGAGTTTTTAGTTTAGCTACCGTCTTAAACATATCAGGATCTTTACCTTCTTCTACATCATTAATAATATCAACGCCAAACTCTTCAACACATCTTCTTGCTACAGACGCACGAAAAGTATCTATAGAAAGAACTGCATCAGGCTGTGCTCTTTTTACTATAGGTAAGGCAAAGGCAAGGCGAGCCATTTCCTCTTTTTCGCTTACGACCTCTCCTCCTGGACGTGTTGAGCAAGCACCTATATCTATAATTGATGCACCTTCACTTACTATTTGGTTTGCTCTATTATATATTTCTATTTCAGTCTGCTTACGGCTATCTGCAAAAAACGAGTCAGGTGTAACATTTAAAATACCCATTACCTGTGGATTACCTAAGTTTATCAACTTTCCACGTACATTTACACTATAGTCAATTGGTTCTGTAATCATATTTTTACATTTTGTCTTTATTACAAAGATAATGCAAATACTCCACAATATATGTCATATAGCATGAAAACTTATTAAAAAAAATATTTAAATGCTTTATATTATTCTTTGAAAATATAGAACTTCTTTGCTTTTAGAATGTTTTAACTTAAGGGTTTCGTTTTTTTTAATCATATCATTATAACTTTACATCGTTTTTTTTATCATATTAAACTTATGACTAAATATCTATTAATCCTTTCAAGTGTCTTGTTATTAACATACACTTTTAGTTCTTGTAGTAAGCCTATGCTCGAAGAAGGCGAAAATAGTACAGAAAAATCAATGCTTACAAAAAAAACAGTAACATTAAGTTTAGCTCAAGAAACATCTCCTATGAGAGGAGAACCTAATAATGTTCAGCTAAGCCCTGAAATTGTTTATGGCATAAACGTTTATGCTAAGAAAAGCAAAGACACAGAATATTCTAAATACGCTTATGGTCTTTTCACTGATCCTTCAAAAATTACACTTGAATTACCAGAAATAAATACTTATAAATTTGAATGTATCGCCATACAAGACTATGAGGATAAATTATTTCATGAAAACTTATTTTATGAAAAGCCTTTCCTTCATGGAGATCAAAAGCCAACAGAAGCTACTAACACCTTTATTTATTCTACATCTGAAAACCTTTGCGTATTAAAAGAAGGTTACATAAATATTATGAAGCAAAAAGAACCAACTAAGTTTCCTTGTATTTATAAATATTATGGTTTTATAGAAGATTACAAGCCTACATCAAATATTTTACCTGAAATATATTTAAAAAAACTTGTATATGGGTTACATTTTAAGATTAAACCTCCTAAAGAAGGAACTATAGAAATATCTTATAACAATAATGAAGAATATATAAAGATAAGTGCACAAGATACATTTTATGATCATTCTTATATCCAGCCATTTACTAATAAGTTAGATGAACTTTATTTAAACAAATTTAATGGAAAACTCATATTGGATCTAAAATGGACTAAAGCTGACGGAACTGTTTATCAAGACCAAAAGACTGTTGATATAATACGAAATACTATGCACAATATATCTATAGAAGTTTCTGGTCCAGACCCAAAACAATGTAAACTAAAATTAGATAATGATGAAATGAAACAGAAAGACATAGAATGGCATTTCAAAATAAAATAACAAAAAAAAATAAATCCCTAAGATAAAAAACTTAGGGAACTATCAGCGGAAAGGGTATTAGGTTATAGATGAGAGGTAAGTAAATGGAAATGAGAGGGATTTGCAGTATATCTCTATGATTTGCATAGGGTGTAAAAGTGCAGAAAGCGTGGATTTATGCAGAAGTTCCGTTACCAAATCGTTAGTCTATTCTCTGAATGATAACTAAGAGTAAGGAGAAGGTAACTGACAGAAGAGAGTTCGGTAACTCATCTTTTCTCTATTATGGTGCTTATGCTTTGTATTAAAATGTTTTGCATAGCTGAAAACGCTTCGGTAACGGTTAACTTTGCCCATAAAAAAGAAGTGTATGCAAACAGACAAATTCAAGGTGTTGCTCTACCTGAAAAAGAGCGGCTTGGACAAGTCGGGACAAGCTCCTATTATGGGACGGATAACCTATGGTAGAACAATGGCACAATTCAGTAGCAAGCTATCGTGCGACCCCAAGTTATGGAACGCTCGTGAGAGCAGGCTAAATGGTAAGAGCCGTGAGGCGGTGGCAACGAATGGCAAGTTGGAACACTTGCTACTCTCGGTACAATCTTCTTATCAAAACCTTTGCGACCGTGGTGTTACGTTTACAGCATCGGACATCAAGGAGCTGTTCCAAGGAAGTATGCAAACTCAAACCACATTTTTGGAACGATACGACCGAATGGTCAAGGAAATGGATCAAAAGGTGGGTGTTGAAATAAAGGCAACTACTCTGAACGGTTACTACACTACTCGAAAGCTCCTGCAAGCCTTTATTTGTGAGAAGTACCACACGACAGATATTCCATTCGGTCAAATTGAAGAAGATTTCTTAGAATGCTTGCAACATTACTCTGTCGGAAAGTTGGGACATTCGCAAGGTCATTATCGTAAGATGGCTTTGGCGGTGAAGAAAGTCTGCCGATTGGCATATCGTGAGGGCTTGACAGAGCGACAACTATTCGCTCACATAGAAATAGAACGAGGAGAGAACAAACAACCTCGTGCGTTGGACAGAGCTTCATTGGATAAGTTGCAAGCCTTGACTTTTGAACCGTATGAAATAGAGTTGGAAACAGCTCGTAATCTCTTTCTCTTTTCCTGCTTTACGGGCGTAGCCTATTGTGATATGGTTGCCCTTAATCGAGAACACCTTTTTACAGACGATGAGGGGGGCGTTGTGGCTGAAGTTCCGCAGACAAAAGACCGAGAACCTTTGTCGAGTAAAACTCTTGCCTGAAGCGGTGCACTTGATAGAGCGTTATCAATCTGACGAACGTGCCACACTCTTTGCCCCCATTGCTTATTCAGCTTACCTCATTCAGCTCAAAGCCCTGCAACTTCGAGCTGGAATCTCTATTCCCCTTTCGGCACACGTCGGAAGGCATACATTTGCTACTTTGATTACTTTGGAACGAGGTGTTCCCATCGAAACGAATAGCGAAGGGAAGCGGTATATCCGCAAAGCAAGACTGAAAACAGAAGTAGAGAGCCTGATACCATTGCATCCGATAGCGGAGCAGATTCTTTCACACTACACCAAGGAGAAACACAAAGGAGACTACAAGATATTCCCTGATACAATGAGCAAAGGTAAACTATCCACACACCTCAAAACCGTGGGCTTAGCGTGTGGCATTCGCACTCCGCTAACTTGGCATGTAGCAAGGCATAGCTTCGGTACGCTGACTTTGAAGGCAGGTATTCCAATGGAGAGCATCGCCAAGATGTTGGGACATTCGTCTATTGCCAGCACTCATATTTATGCGCAGGTAACAGACAAGAAAATTTCGGAATATATGGACAGACTGTTTGCAAAGCAATCGGCAAAGAAAAAAGAAAATGAAGAAAGAGAGGGGGAAACTTCCAGAGATTATAACAACTAATAAAATGGAAGAACGGCATGAGGTCTAAAAAATAAACCAAAGGCTTTGAATGAGATCAGTTGCAATATTTTAGTCGTTCTCAATAGAAAAGGAAACATCTTTATAACGGAGAGAGCTTACGAAGTTCTTCGGTAAAACGAGGAATAAAATAACCTCAACCACAGACTGCAAACGACAATAAAATCATCCTATTTGCCTCCTGATGAATACTTACAGGGGGAGGAGGATGTCATCATAAACGAGCGATTCAAAGGTTATGGTCTGCTCTATCCACTTCCAATCATGATTGCCCTATTCTTTCATAGCAAATTGCAATTTTCATTAAAATCACGACATTGCAAAAGGGATCACCCACGTTATTTAAACGTATTGGCTACTTCTTTTTTCTCTTGATAAATTTTGTAATATACTTAATTATAAGGACTCCAAAAATGAATCCACAAGCTATTTCAGCTGCATCTATAATATCCACAATTGTATTATTATATTGATGAACGTATACAGAAAAAATCTCACTGTACAAGAAAAGAAATGATATTGATTTAAAACATCACTTCTTTTCTTTTTATTCTTATTTTA
>NZ_ADFQ01000090.1:0-5441 GCF_000177355.1 Prevotella amnii CRIS 21A-A | reverse complement strand
TGTCTTCATGCCTATCTCAAGTTCGCGCAGAGAATCAAAGTGTTTGAGTATGCCGAACAGCATTACGACGAGATGTTGGTAGCCGTCAAAACGCTTCACGTAAGCCTCGCTTCCTTTCGTTTCGTGGCTTATTTGAAGAATTTTCTCTTTGTCGAGTAACTTTAATACTTGACTATAGACCGGCTGTCCGGTAAAATGACTATCTTTGCTCATGGTTATATATTTTTTAGCAAAACAAAGATAATCGAGTAGGAGGTAAACACTAATCATAGGTGTTTATTTCCTACTTTCGTGTTCACCGACCTCTCACACCACCGTACATGCGGTTCCGCATACGGCGGTTCCTATTTTGGGTGCCATTCGAGATACGACCCCATTAAAGTTGCATACCCAGCTGAGCGTAGTCTATTGTTATCTATCGCCCTTGTTAATATAGGACTATCAGCTATTCGCCAATAACCCTTGCGAGTATTACCCCATTCGTATGCTTTGTATTGATTGATACCACATCTAATGAGGTTTACCACTTTTGTCCTGACTTTCTTCCAAGCCTTCCATATACACATGCGTATTCTACGTCTTAACCATTCGTCTGTTTCAAGCAAGAAACGTTTCATATTGGCAAGGTGATAATAACCGACCCAACCTTGTATGTATTCTTTCAGTTTTTGCTTTCTCTTGGCGTATCCCCATCCATTACTGCGACTTGTCAATTCTTTTAGCTTTGACTTCATCTTGGCTTTGGACTTAGAATGCACCGTGAGTTGGCATTTACCTTTCATCACATAAAAGGAGTAGCCGAGGTATTTCATTCCTCGCACATACGACACTACGGTCTTTTCCTTGTTGACTTTGAAATATAGAGTATTCTCTATAAATCGGGTTATAGACTCCTTCACTCGCATTGCAGCCCTTTTGGACTTACAGAATATCATCGAGTCATCGGCATAGCGTACAAAGGGAAGCCCTCTGCGTTCGAGTTCTTTGTCCAATTCGTTGAGCATGATGTTACTCAACAACGGACTTAGCGGTCCTCCTTGGGGAGTTCCTTCTTCGCTCGCTTCAAACAATCCTTTGTTCATTACACCGCTTCGAAGATACTTGTGTATAAGACTGACCACTCTGCCTTCTTTTATCGTACGGCTGAGAATTTCTATGAGTTTACTATGGCTCACAGTGTCGAAGAAACGTTCGAGGTCAAGGTCAACTACATAAATGTAGCCTTCGTTGATTATCCTCTGCGCTCCACGAAGTGCGTCATGGCAGCCTCTTCTCGGACGGAAGCCGTAGCTTGTCTCGGAGAATTGGTTCTCATAAATAGGAGTCAGTACTTGGTTAATGGCTTGTTGCACCAAACGGTCTACTACTGTAGGTATGCCCAAAAGGCGCATCTTGCCGTTGTCTTTGGGTATCTCTACCCTCTTGACTGGGTTCGGACGATAAGAACCGTCAATCAAGGAACAGATGAGCACATCCTTATTGGTTAAGAGCCATGGGAGCAGCTGCTCACACCACATCTTGTCAATACCACCACATCCCTTGTTTCTCATAACAGCCTTGTAGGCTCGGTTGAGATTTACAGGGCTAAGGATTTGCTCAAGAAGGTGTTCCTTGTCAAATGGTACTTCCACGATGTTGTCTTCACACATCCACATGAAGGTCTGCACTCCCCCATACCATTCGGTTTCCGACCTATCTCTTTGGGGACAGCCATTAACTTGGGATAATGTTTTCTGCATTCTTTCCTTCATAAGGTATGTTTCAATTACTATCGCTTAATATATAGGTTCAGCCCTTCATGGAGCGTTATCGAGTACTCCACTACTATGGCGTCTGCTGACTTCTCACGGCAAGCTTTACTCCGCTTCTTTCGTAAAAAAACTATTTGAAACGTCCGTGAGACCTCCTCGGATAAGAACATTATCTTTCCATCTTATACCTACTTCATTTACACCAACCATTCCGAATAGCTATCGGGCTTTGGTTTGTAGTGCAACCTTGCCCATGGTTATATGCCTTGTATGAAGTTTCTGTTCGTTAGGTCAGATGTTTGCCGACAGCTTCCTCCAGATTTCACCTCACGATGAACACCCTTGCTCTTGGCTATGTAATTCCTGCTATTAGGGATTACTCGGGACTTCCACCCGTTAGAAAATGCTCATGCCGAGCGTACAATCAAAAGGACTGACACTTCGTGAAAAGTGTCAGCCCTAATTTATTTTGTTTGAAAAAGTTTTACCGGACAGCAATATTTTTTAATAAGGAAAATAAAGAAATACTATCTATCTCGGTAGACGATAATTCCTACAGGCAAAGAGAGCTTATGGGAGAACACCGCCTTACCCTCTACTTCTCGTTGTCAACACACATATAGATACCTATAGATACGTATGTAGATTATCAAGGAGAACGCTACTCGCTTATATCTTCAGAATCTTTGAAAATAAAGCATAGCCGCCTTTTTGAATACACTATAACCATGGAGAGCGAACAAGCTAAAGCAAAGCTATGGAGGTTTAGGTGTATGTATAAAGCGGAAAACGAACAAAACCTTACAGACGGCAGACTAAAATTCTCACTCACAGCAACACCAAGAGAGCATCTGCAAATGTTCATAGATAACATGAACCTAAGAGACGATGGCTGGGAAATAGGAAAATGCATTCAAGATGTAGAAAAATGTATATCATACAACCATGCTTCTTGTCTATCTGCGTTACAGCAAATGGCAAAGGCGTTTAATACCGAGTTTGAAATTAATGGGAAAAAGTTTCCTTACATAAGGTAGAATATAACGCTGATGCACCCCTACCCTTACAATATGGAGAGGGAAAGGGATTAAAGCCTAACATCGCACGATCACCACAAGCAGAGCTGCCACCTATCAAGCGAGTATATGTGCAAGGGGGCGACAAGAATATAGACAGGAGCAAATATAAAGCCTCACTTTTACATCTACCTATAAACGCACAAATACTTTACGATGGCTTACACTTTGAGGACGAGAAAGGATTTAATAAAGATTCTGCAAAAGCATATATAACCGATAATAAAGGTTATTGTGTTACCTCAAAAGAAAGCACGTATACAGCAGAAGAAAGCCTCGACTGTTCCGAGATTTATCCAAAACGCATTGGCAGGATAGATGAAGTTGTTTGTGTAAACGAAAATAAGCACTTTTACGATTTCATAGATACCTCTATACCACAAGACTTAAACTATGAGGATTATCGTATAGCAGGCGAAAGGATAACCGTTATCTTTCAGTCTGGTATGCTTGCAGGCAAGGAATTTGAAATAAAATACTATCATGAGCCTAAAGAGAACAAACAAGGCAGAAGGTTTGAAATAGTACCGCAAGAGATAGACGGTATAACTATGCCCGATGAAGCCTTCAAGCCTGTGGCTACAGATACGTATATAGTGTATAAATGTGCCTTACCTGATGCTTATATCAACGAGCCTAAGACAAAGCAGGGAGCGGAGTGGGAAATGATGCGTAAAGCTATAAAGTTTCTTTACGAAAGAGAAAAACAAAATTATACTTTTAATGGAACACTCGACGATATCTTTGCTAAAAAGAAATGGGACGAGATAAAAGAAAAACTATGCATCGGTGGATATGTACTATTTACAGATAAAAACATAGAGAAAGAGGGGCTTAAGATACGAATAACATGTATTAAAGATAATATAAACAACCCCTACAGCCCTGAAGTGCAGCTAACAAATACTCCACCCAAAGGAGGAATATCGGCAGCTATACAAGGGTTGCAGTATTCAGAAGTATTAACACAGGAGCAGCACAAAGAGTTAGTACAATTCACAAAACGCCGCTTAAGAACATTAGATGTAGAACAAGTAATGGAAATATTACAAAACTATACTAATAAAAACCTTTTGCGCAAGAATATCCCGGACACAGCAGCGGAGCTGATAACATTCTTGAAAGGTATAGCCTTCAACGGTGATAAGGGCATAGACGCAGACGGACAGGCAAAGCTACTCGATGTAATGCTCAAAACTCTGCAATCTTTCGACTTCGATAAAACCACCGAAACAGGCTTCGGCATTACAAAGCGCAAAGACGGCAAGTACCAGCTATCCATTACCGACATAGTGGTATGGGGTAAGTCGGTATTTAATGAGTTAGAAAAACGCAAGCTATCCTATGTAGGTGGTAACATGGTATTCTCCTCTTGCGGTTCAAAGATTATGCGCGTAGAGGAGCTCACCAACGCTTACCGCTGCTACTTTTATATGGACGACGGCACAACCGCTACTACCAATCTATGGCAAGTGGGCGATCAAGCACGAACCAACTTTTTAATATTAAAGCTGGCAGATACACAGGTGTAGCCAATCGTACCTATTGGCGATTAGTAACAGCCGTAGGCGATAACTATATCGATCTATCCAAAACCGATTGCGAGGAGAATAGCGATGCACCACAAGCCGAAGACACACTTGTACAATTTGGCAATCGCACCGTCTCCGACCGCCAAGCTCTTATTTACGTCATTATCAATGGCAATGAAGCACCAGCTATTATATGGTACGACAGCATTAATTCCTACTCGCTCACCAATAGACGCACAGCAATCATATCACCCAAGCAAGTGATATTTTCCACGAAGCTATATAAGGTGATGAACTATGACGGCAAACTCATACCTATGGAGCTACACTTAGGCGAGTGGCAGCAGGATAAGGCGTATTACTATTATAATAGCGTTTCGCACAGCGGCAGGCAGTGGTTATGTATTGCGCCCGAAGGCAAGGCGGTAACATCAGAACCCACAGAGCATAGCACCGACTGGCAACTACAGGTAGACAAAGGCGAAAGCCCTGTACTGCTCACTATTCTCACAGATCGTGGCAATATCATACGCAATGGGCAGGGCAATGTAACCCTCACAGCTGTACTAACTCAAGAGGGCATAGACATCACAGACACCTATCCCTCTACCGCCTTTTCATGGACACGCTCCAGCGGTAACGCCGAATATGATAAAAATTGGAACGCACGCCACACAGCCGTAGGCAAGACGATAATCATTAACGCCGAAGACGTATGGAAACGTGCCGTCTTCGATTGCATAGTAGAAAAATAAATGTTTAACAAAAAATAACGTAAAATCATGACAACAGTAGCAAGAAATCAAATCACCATTATTGACCTCAACGATGCTAAGCAGGTACACGCCTACTTAGACTCCAGCTTAGGCGACACACAAATTTACAATCCCGACACAAAGGTTTTTACACCCGACTTTGCAAGTACTAATAACAAGGTAATGCCCAAAGTTTACGAAACAGGCAACGCTAACAATCTTATCACAGCTTGTTCCAACTTCCAATACACCATTAACAACAAAGTCTACACCGCTTCCAATTCGGACGCATCATACGTTGTAGGTTCTGACGGCTCATTGACCATT
>NZ_ADFQ01000091.1:0-9508 GCF_000177355.1 Prevotella amnii CRIS 21A-A | reverse complement strand
GCGGGCGTAGTCAGTTGCAATCAGCATCTTTGCCTTTTCCTCACTCTCACTCAGTGGTGCACGTCCCAAGAGTGTGGCATTGCCCGTCTTGGCGAACTCCATCAGTTTGCCGATAAATACCTCTTGTTCGGGCGTAGGTGGTATGTTGTGCAGTATCTCGTTTTTCTCGGGACGGTCGATACCGATGTCCTTTGCCGTGCGGAAGTCACAAATCTCCGCATAGAAGTATTAGTTTGAAATGTTACTTCTTGATTACAAGCAAGATAGAGATAGAAGTATATTCAAGGGTGAACGAATAAGAAACGAGCGGTATTCCTTTCATTTCTTCGTTATGCGATAAAATGAGATCTCTCTTGTTTCTGCGACAAAGATAATGTTTTCAGTCAAAATAAACGAAGAAATTTCGCATAAAATATTGAATGTAAAGAATGAGGTGTGACTCTTGACGCAAATCACCCCGATTATTCCTCGTAAAATGTTTCTGTATGTTAAAAATGCGCCATTCTCGAAAATTTCTCTCTTATTTTCTTGCATGTTTTCTTTAGATTGCATACATTTGCGACATAACGTATAAAGCGATTGATTATGATGCACTTATGTACGTATATATACACTTTTCTCATTGTAGCCAAGGTTCTTCCGATTCGTGGCGTTTGATTTTGAGTAGGAATGTGTATGATTCCTACTGACAACTACTTTCTACTAACTCTATTAAGAACAAACTATTAGTCCTAACTTTATAATCATAATCAGCGTATGAAACACTTTTTACCCGCTTTCATAGCTTTATTTATATGCGTTCCCTCGCAGGTGAGTCGTGCCCAGTCTCCCGGCGGCGTTCCCTCACCTCAGGCATGGTTCAGGGCTGTTCCCACCGGTAATTTCTTAACGGGTAGTTATAGATGGAAGGATTTGGCAGGCGACTCCATCCGTCTTGTTTCACGAAGCAAGAAAAACCTTTCCAAGACAGGGGCTGCCTCTCAGCCTTTCTCTTTGACACACAGTTTTAATTTTCATCCTGCCCTTTATTTCCCCACACGAGACAGTTTGGCAGAGTTTACCCTTAATTATACCTCTCTTCCTGCCGGTACCATCGTTGGTGTCTTTGCTCCCACGATGAAGAGCGTATCGACTGATGCCACGCTGTATGAAGTCTCAGGGCGCAAAGGAGAAGGAAGAGCCGTCAATAAGGATCAGGTTCACCACATACAGAGTGGCGATGCCCTTGACTACGGCAAGGAAACCGGTGAAGACCTTTTACAAGGCAACGCAGAGCAAGAAAGCAGGGAAAGTTTCATAGCACGACTACCTAGAACCGTTTCCTATCTATGGGGAAACCGTCCTACCCATTCCGTTTGGGGAGAAGCCACACGTACGGTCATCACCCTTGGCATTACCCATGCCAAGTCCGATAGCCGCTTCTCTGAATCTTTTGCCGATGCCCTAATGGGTGGGAACGAGTTGGAGGGCTATATTCCCGAATTGGTTGTCTTCTCCCGTATGCTCACCCCTTCGGAGCGACTGCGTGTAGAGAGCAGTCTTGCCCTAAGACACGGTATCACGCTGAAAGGTTCCTATCTTGACGGCAAGGGAAATCTCATTTGGGATGCGGCGCACAATGCACCCTATCACCATCGTGTTACGGGTATCATCAGGGACGACGGCAATGCGCTCGCACAGTTCCTCTCCACAACCAGTTATGAGGAATCTCCCCGATACAGCATAGACAAGAATGGCGACTCTTTCTACGAGGGAAGTCCCTATAATCTTTCTTCCTCCCAACGTCTGCTTGTTCTCGGAAGGGAATACGGTAGTAAGATGCAAGATGAAGGCTATCTTCTTTGGGGTGATGACGGCAAGCCAACACAACTCAATACACTTCCGGAAGATAGCCTTTGGCATCTTTCAGGCAGGACATGGCTGGCACAGACCAATCTCAAAGAAGAAGCAGACACCTCACAGGTCAGATGGCACTCACAGGATTTTACCATCACGCGGAAAGGATTCACCGATCACCTTGTACGAAAAGGTGACGGTGCATCAGCATCTATCATTTCCGCTCCGCTTATATCAGAAGATGGTTCTCTTGAATTTATCTGCCCTACAAAATTCCCATCGTTTGACATCGGCTTTACGACTTCTTCCGATGGAAACTGCAATGATGGCTTCCGCATTCCAACTGCTACGGAGATACAAGTTATCGAAAACGGAATGATAAAGGAAGCCCATCCACTCTCTTCCATTGCCGGAAAACGCCTCCTTGTCAGAAAAGAAGGGACACATATCTTCCTATCGGTAGACGGAACAGGCAGCGACCGCTTTTCAGTGCATCTGCAAGAGCAACCCACTGCCACTTCTTATAAGGCAGTCATCAAGGTCAACGCCTCGGGTTCGTTAGACCTTGCAGACGTTCGTCTTACAGGAACGGCTGTCAGTGGCAACATGGCAGAGTTGGCTTATGCCTTGCTTGAGGATAAGGGAGCGGCATTTACCGCAGGTAAGCAGCCCCTGCTGGTCATTGACCCCACAGGACAAGGTGATTTCTCCGCAGATACGCGCCGCTACGTGAAATTGTCGCACCTTGACCCCATCCGTGAAAAACTCATCTTCCACAATATCTTCTTCGATACCGACGGCAGTGGCAGCGATGCATTTACTTTCGGCTACTACGACGGACTCAAAGCCATCTTTACCCCTGTTCAAGCACATTGCAAGGACGGCAAGGCACTCTTCGATGGGAGCATCGGTATCGGCATTGAGTTAGGAACACCCTCATATACCTATGAACTCCGTGCCTCGGACGTTGTCGGACTGCAACAAGACAGCATCGTCAGCCGTGGCACATTCCAAACTGAAACCCATACCGTGGGCGAACTCCGTCCCGGACTTTACAGCATGACCCTCTCTCAGGGTGGCAGCAATGAGATCACGGCATCCGGCAGTGGATTTTATACGATCTATTCGGCAGATCCGAGAAGCTTCTCCACAGGCAGTGTTTCATGGAGCATGGCAGACGTATCTTCCAACGTCCGCATAGGTATACAGCACCCGGGCAAACCTTCGCAAGCCATTTATTATGGTTTTGACATTAGAAATGGTAAAGCAATGCCCATCATCAAAGGTGCTACTAATATTTTCAATGCTCTATCTTTCTCTGCAGGTGATTCCTTGAGTATTTCTACCAATGGGAAAAATATTTCCTATTGCATCAACGGCAAAGAAGTATATCATATAGAGAATTCCCTTCGCCAGTGGAGTACGTGCATCAAGTACGGCTCCGGCACCTCTCATGTATCCGGGTTTAAGGTCAATGGCGCCCATGTCCCCGAGTTTGTTACGAATTCCAATGCCACGGTGCGCAATATGGGTGTATGCAGCATTCATCGAGATATTCGCATCGGTAGCGAATGCGGTGCAGAGGCATCAGAAGTCATTGCACAGCCCAAGACCAGAGGCAAAGCATCACAGCCTCGTTCCATGGATTTTACGGACGAACGCTTCTCCGTGGTTCAAGATGGCGGCCTGACACTGCTGGCACGCCTGCGCACCTCCCCCGAGGAACAGGCAACGCTGATGATTTTTGACACCTACGGCAGATGCGTGGCAGAACAGGCATTTGGCAGTGGTACGGAAAGAACACTCCGCATGACACTCAAAGCGCCCGGCGTATACATTGCCAAGGCAGTAACGCACACGGGAGAACATACCTGTAAATTTATGATCCAGTAAAAACCGTAAAACAGATTGGCTATGAAGAAGATATTCAAACCGGCATTGGTTGCTTCCATCGTAACCGTGTCTACCATTGCCATTGCACAATATATCAGTGGAAACGATTTTTCTCAGCATAGTTCGGTAGCAAGCGTTTCAAAGAGCGATACGCAAGAAAACAGTATATCCTCCAAGGATAACAGTAGCAAGAGCAGTAGCAAAACAAAACGCTCTGCGCTCCCTGTAACAGAAGCCACAAAGGGAAATACTGCCATGTCAACAGCAAAGGCTGGGACCTCTTCCGTCACATCTTTTCTTGCCACCCATCCTTCCGGTATCATCGGTACACCCGAAGGCAGGGTGTCGGACAATCCAGAGGATAACCTCTTTGAGATAAGCCTTGGAAAGGTCTCATCCGCTTCACGGGCATGGCTGGTTTACGACCTCAAAGGCGTTTCATCCGCTTCGGGCGTGAGCAAGAGTATCAATGACCGCACAGCATCGGGCGGTTACCTCACCCGTCTTTCCAAGGAATGGACCTCCGTTAGGGAGGAAATCAGTCCCACATGGCTTAAGGAAGGCAGGAATAGCGTATTGTTCACAATACCTTCCGATGCCGCTTATAGTTACAGCGTGAGAAACGTGCGCATAGAAACCGCTCCGATGAGCAAGGATGCGCTTGACAAGACCGGTCATGCCGTGGTGCTCTCCGAGGCTCCCGTTTCCTATGGCTCACAGACCTACGTCCACGGATTCGTCCGTGGCAAAGCCGGGGAAGTGTCCATACAAGGACAACGCCTGCCCGTGAAGGACGGAGAGTTTGAAGGCATCCTCACCACCACTTCCGAGAACCTGCTGCTCTCGGCAGTGGTCTCAGGGAAGCAGGTCAGCCAATCCCTTCCTGCTCTACGAGGCGCACAGGCAGATTTTAGCCGTGTCTTTGTCCCGGCAGGGGCGGTGGTAGGCAAGCAGTTCCTTGCCCATCAGGCAGACAGCCTTTCCATGGCAGGAAGTATGCTCAGTGTAACCAAAGACGACATCTCTAAAACAGGGAAATATACCATTACGCCACTGCGTGAGACAGACATCCCGGCACTGGACTATGGCATGACCAATGTCACGGCAACAGGCGAAGGCTACCGCTTCCTGCCCCATGGCGAGCATTTTACAGGCAAGGGAGCCACGGTGAAGATCAGATACGACCGTACGAAGATACCCAGTGGCTTTACCGAAGACGACATCAATACCTATTACTTCGATCAAGGAACGAAGCATTGGGTGGCATTGGAGCGAGTGAAGGTAGACAAAGCTACTGCCTGTGTGGTATCAAAGACCACTCACTTTACAGATATGATTAACGGTGTCATCAAAGCACCCGAATCACCACAGACCGACGGATTCACACCAACAATGATGAACGACATCAAGGCAGCGGATCCGACATCAAAAATCAATCTCATTACACCTCCTACAGCCAACAACCGAGGTTCTGCTAATCTCCAGTATGGCTTTGAAATGCCTCCCGCACGCAATGGTATGGCTCCTTCTTTGGGCATACAGTACAGTAGTGAAGGCGGTAGTGGATGGCTTGGAGAGGGTTGGAATCTCTCCGTTCCGTCCATCACGCTGGATACACGTTGGGGTGTGCCCCGATACGATACGGGCAAAGAAACCGAAACCTACCTCATGTCTGGCTCGATGCTTTCTACCATGGGGGATGACGGTAAAATGGGTGTTGCCCACCGCGGTGAGAAAATGAACCGCAAGGCAGACCGACAGTTCTATATCCGTCAGGGAGGAGACTTCAGCCGTATCATCCGCAAGGGTAACTCACCTGCCGACTATACTTGGGAAGTAACCGATAAACAAGGTATCAAGTATACCTATGGTGGTGAGGGAGCCATCCTCAAAGGTACCATCACCGATGCAGGTGGTCAAAGTCGTGAGGTGATTACCGAATGGAAACTCAAACGTGTGGAAGAAACACATGGTGACTATATAGAATATGTCTATGAGACAGCCGACGAACCTGTTCGTGGCGGACTCTTTGCCAAAGCCATTTACTTAAAGGAAGTACGTGCCGGTAATAGTGGACAGGCACCCCACACGGTGGTACTCTTAGAGGGCAGCAAACTCAAACGGCTCAAAAGCAACAATGCACGGTACGGATTTTTGACCTCTTCTAATCGTCTGTTGGAGAAAGTGACGGTGAACTTCCAAGGAAGTACGCTCCGTAGTTATGCCTTTACCTACGGCGAGGGTGCGTTCAACAAAGATATACTCACAGGTGTTAAGCAGTTCGATGACAAAGGCGCAGAAGTGTCTTATCAGAATTTTGAGTACTATGATGACGTACAGGCTGCCAAGGGCTATGTGCCTTTCAAGGAAAAACAGGAAACATGGAATACGCACGATGACGGACTTGACGCAGGATTTATAAGTCCTCTCAAAGAAGTTGGTGGCATATTCAGCGACAAACCTACTGCCTTAGGAGGAACAACAAGCTTTTCTTATGGTGGTTCTTTCTATGCTGGTGCAGGAGTTGATGACCAAAGTTCTTCAACCAGTGGCACTATCGGTGGTTCTTTTAATTACTCTCATGATAATTCTAAGGGATTATTGACTTTGGCAGACCTTAACGGAGATGGATTACCCGATAAAATATATCAGGATGGAGGTTCTGTGTACTATCGCCCACAAATATGCACAGATGAAAAGAAAACCACCTATGGAGAACCTATCAAAGTTATTGGTATCTCTAAATTTTCTGCTTCATCCAGTAATACTTTCTCTGGAGGACCTGCCATCAAGGCTGGGTGGCTGTATATTATGGCTACTGTTGCTACAAGTACCTCCCGCACAACTACTAAAACCTCTGTATATTTCAGTGATGTTAATGGTGATGGGCTTGTAGATATAGTTTCTAGTGGTAAGGTTTATTTTAATCATATAGAATTTGATGCGCAAGGTCATGCTATTCCTCATTTTACGCTTAGCAGCGCCGATACACCAAGCCCCATCATCTATGATGCCAAGAAAATAGACAAAACTATTGGAGAGGTTGATCCTACCGAGCAGGCAGAACTGATTAAATCCTCTCCGATGGAAGACATGGTGCGTGTATGGCAGGCACCTAAGGATGGAACTGTCAGCATATCGGGTACAGTTAGTCTGATTTCTCCAACAGGCGAGTATGATGCCGACGAGTACGCTCATGCTGACGGTGTGCGCCTTGCCATTCAGAAAGGTAGTACAGAACTCTGGAGTAAGAAAATTGCCAAGGGAGATGCAACAGCTTATAATGCTACGGCGCAGAATATCACCGTCAAGAAAGGCGACCGCATTTACTTCCGTGTCCAGTCTGGTACGGAGGAAACAAGCAACGGTGCCTTTGACAACGTAAAGTGGGCGCCTGTCATTTCCTATGCAGGTGTGGAAGAAACACTCCCTGATGGGTTATCTGCCACTGTTTATCAACCTCAGGAGGGTGCCATTTATGATGCTAATACACTGACCAATGTGGCAGAAAGTGCCTCTTTGAACCTATCTGGCAAGTTCACCAAACCCGTCACAACGGATGACGTTACGCTCAGACTTTTCGCATCTAATGAGTTAAAAGACAGTTTGGGTAATAATAATCCGAATTATAAAAAAAGAGAAATCTATACCCGTACCTTTGCATGGAATGAAGCGTTTGACGGAGAAATCCAACAGATGATTCCTAATCCTGATGGCTTGACAAATCTAAACTTCGAAATCAGTTCTTCTTCTAATGTGGACTGGTCGAAAATAAAGTGGACCCCACAAATAGAGACCATAGGCAAGGATGGAAGCAGGCAGCGTACGGCAGGGGCAACCCATTACGTTCTCTTTGATGACATGGCTAGTGAAGGTAAGCCTGTAGTACTTGCTTCCAATGTTTCAACCCTGACAGTTACTCCGAGTATCACGATGCTACCACCAACGGTAAACGGAATGGTAACGATGACTGTCAAGACTGTAGACAAACTGCTGGGTAAGAAGATTTATGCTTTCAGTGGAGGACGTCTTTCAGGAGATTCGCTGACAATCACCGGTGTCAGTGCAGGCAAGATATGGATAGATTACTTCTATTCAGGTAACATCTCAGGTCAGACAGTAACTTCTGCAGCTACTGTCAGTGGCATAGGAACAACACAGGCAGGCTTCTATGCCCAGACAGAGAACAAAGGCTTCGGCACAATGTATCGTGGTTGGGGTGGTTTTGTTTATAATGCTTCCGAAGGTAGGTATGGCA
The DNA here is from genome assembly GCF_000177355.1 of Prevotella amnii CRIS 21A-A. Lineage (NCBI taxonomy): Bacteria > Pseudomonadati > Bacteroidota > Bacteroidia > Bacteroidales > Prevotellaceae > Prevotella > Prevotella amnii. Next base: position 1,521 of record NZ_ADFQ01000091.1, on the reverse strand, counting down.
AACCTATTGATGAATCACTGCTGAAGCTCCCCGATAGCAAGGATGCCAAGATGGATCCTTTGACAATGGCATTTGTACCAATAGGAACAGACCAAAGTTCATTTGATAGATGGATAGGACAACGAGCAGAATTGTACCTTACAGCTAAAGAGGCTGGGGCTTCAAGACTAACTGAACAAAATGTAATATTAACTAACCCTTTCGAACATATTGATGATATAACAGGAGTTTCCGGTACATGTCTACAAGGAACCGGTGCTGTAGCTATAACACAGGAAATGGTTGCAACAAGTGATGTCAATCAGACAGGCATTGCTTTTACATACAATGATGCAAGTGGTAAGAGTGTAACTCGCTCCACTATGATGGATTTCAATGGAGATGGTTTCCCGGATATTTTTCAAAAGGGAATCATACAATATACAAATTCGCAAGGAGGTATCAGTGGCGAAAAGTATAGTGGAATCGGAATCATTGGCAGTGAAAATAAGTCTGAAGGATGGGCATTGGGAAGTGATCCCATTATTTCGATAAGTTCTACGATTGCTCATATAGCAAAAGGAAAGGATCATTCCAGCAACCAAGGCTCCAGCAACAAGGCAAAAGCTCGTATGTCTGGATCTGTCAGTATTCCTCCCTCTAACAAGGATTGGAGCACAGAAACATTCATGGATGTGAATGGAGACGGTCTACCTGATAAAATTATTAAGGGAAATAAAGTTCGACTTAATTTAGGGTACAACTTCACAGAACCGATTGATTGGGGAATTGATCGAATACAAGGAGGTAAGGGAATTACTTATAACGCCAATATAGGTGGTAGCTTCAATAAGGGGTCATCAAGCTTCGCCGGGGGATACAATGTTGTAACCTCTAAGAATGGAGAAGAGTATAATCTCTCTGATGTCAATTCTGACGGATTGCCAGATAAGGTATGGCGCAATGGCAAGGCTATCATGGTGGCATTTAATATCGGTAATGGTTTTATGGATGCCATTCAGTGGAAAGGGCTTTCTTCTCTTAGCGAATCTGCCTCAACCTCAGAGGGTGCTGAAGTTGCATTTACTGTCAATTTCACTCCAAAGTTAATCCCTGTCAAAATTTCCATCAATCCTGTTGTTTCTGTCAGTCACAGTATAAATCGTAACAACTACGCCTTGCAAGACGTAGACGGCGACGGCTACCTCGACATCGTGGAATCCGATAAGGAAAGCGAACTCAAGGTAACCCGCTCTGCCATCGGCAGAACAAACATGCTCAAGAGCGTCACCAATTCCCTCGGCGGAACCTTTACCCTCGACTATAAGCACAGCACACCGACCTATGGTCTACCTGGAGGAAAATGGGTGATGGCTTCCGTAACTGTCGACGACGGTATCCATGACGACGGACCGCTGATGAAGACCCTCTTCGACTACTCCGACGGACAGAAGGATCGCCACGAGCGCGAGTTCCTCGGCTTCGGAAAGGTCATAACCAAGAACATCGACACCGAAAAGGGCGACTCCATAGTCTATCGTC
>NZ_ADFQ01000092.1:0-4193 GCF_000177355.1 Prevotella amnii CRIS 21A-A | reverse complement strand
TAAAAACATATAAACGCCACGCCTTTGAGAGGTTGGGCGTGGCGAATATAACAGAAGCTATTTCAAGGGCTACCTTAAACAAACTTTTCTGAAAATAATATCTTACGGCAAAAGCGAAGAGAGATAGAATTTAGGAAAATAGTTTACAGGTTTTCCTGTAGCAAGATTGTACATTGCCGTTGTACACAAGCCTGCGGTAATCCACGAGGCTATGGACAATTGTGGAGGTGGCAGCATTTCGCTTTCCTTTTTATATTGGGTTACAATTTTGTCTAACCACTCTTTAGGTTGATTCCAAAAAGCCCCATGTCCGGTTACATATTCAGCCACCTTTAATTCAAATCCATTTGACTCTTCAGTCAGTTCAGATAAGGAATGCCCCAATGGGTCTACAATCGTAACAAAGCCAGCCCAACCAAAGTTGTATGGGTGCAGTACGGGAATTTTTCTTTCTTTGCAAATCCTATCAAAGACAAAAGGCGTATCGTCCTTAAAGTCCAATGCATTGATGGCTACATTATGCCCATTCAGCATCTCTTCGATGTTATCAGGGTTAAGGAACTCTGTATGGTAATCTATCTGCGCATCAGGATTGATACTTTGCAAACGCTCTGCCAAACACTCCGCCTTATATCTGCCAATATCTTTCTCCGTATAGTTTTGCCTGTTCAGGCTGCTTTCCTCAACCTTATCACCGTCAACAATAGTAATATGTTCAAAACCAAATCGCAAAGCACATTCAGCCACAATACTGCCTATACCTGCACCACCAAGGAATATTTTATAATCCTTAATCATACTTTGTTCGTTTTCTCTCACATAGAGTCTGTTTCTATTATATCTTTCTTCCATAACTGATAATTTATTTTTTTGCAAAATTAGAAGTGTATATCAAGAAATACATTACACAAAAGTGTAAAAAGAAGATGAAATATATACTTTTTTAGATTTTATAACAAATAGAGGTGCGCTAAAATTGTTATGCGCTATAATTTTCCTCTAACAGCCTCTCCAAATCCGAAGCCTTGTATAGTATCTTCCCTGCAAATTGCGTATAAGGTATAATCCCCTTATCTCTATAATCTTGCAATGTTCGAGGACTGATATATAGCCGTTCACATATCTCCTTACCTGTGAGAAAATGCTCGCCACCAAATAGCGGTTTATGTGTTTCTGCCACTTCCCTTATTCTCCTGCCCACATCGTGCAGTGCGGTAAGCACCACCTGCATATCGTCAGAGCCAAAATTCAAATCTCTTGCCGTTTCCATAACTTGTTTATTTTTTAGGTTTGTCAGTTTTTGTAAGGAGCAGCCTTTCCACATCCTCACGTTTATAATAACACTTGTGTCCGATTTGTGCGAATGGTAGCACGCCCATATCACGGTAGTGCTGCAAGGTGCGCTTGCTGATGTTAAGCAACCTGCACACATCACCATTGTGCAGCCAATCAGTATGCTTGCACTTCTCTCCAAATGCCTTGTGGCAGCAGTCGGCAAGACTTAATATCTCGTCCCTTAGTTTCTGCCAGTTCTGGTCTGTAATTATTAAATACCCCATATTTCTATTGTTTTGTTTGTTGTTACTGTTTTCTTGTGTTGCAGCGTTCTGCACCCCATCACGATGCAAAAGTAGGGATAGTTTCCTTATGCTCAAAGCACTAAGGAACTGCAGGGAAAACAAAGGAAATACGATGAATTTCTCTTCCTTATTCCTTTTCGTTATCAACGCTAATACGCCCACTTTTCTTCTTTCACTGTCAATAGATATAGAGATACAACCTACCATTTGGCATAAGCCCTCTGCCTTGTTCTAAGATTTCTGAGAACATAGAGATAAGCTCTTAATTTTTGCTTACATCTTTTTGTGGATTGCTTTTTGTTTAAATAGGTAGTTATTTTCGCCTTATCCGTTCTTTGTTATTCCTTTACTTATAGCTCATTACCCAAATGTGCAGAATACCGCATTTGAATGTGGTTTGTTACAAAGCCAATCAATTATTGGTATTTGGATCATTTCCTTTTATCCTTTGATTTCTCCATTTAATCCACTAAAAACTAAGATGTTTGATGATTTCCCACAAGGAATTTTATAGCAGGTTTATGCAACATTATGCAAGCACACCGAGAATGCTTGGCTATCAAAATTATCCTCCTTAACTTCACTTTCAGAAATCATTTTAGGACGATTATGAAGAAGTACGCAGACAATAGCAATATACGCACAGAAGATAAGCCGAAGCATAGTAGGCAAACTTCCAAAAACAAGGAGATAGAAAGCTACCTCTCCACCCATTATGACTTCAGGTTCAACACTGTACTTGGCAGAACAGAGTTTTCTCCCAAGTGTGCCAATGTGTATAGCAAGGTCAGCCGTTATGACATCAATACCTTTCGCAGGGAACTTGATAGCGAGGACGGTATTATTACTTCCGCTGATAATCTCTATTCCATCATTGAAAGCAGTTTTTCGCCACGCATCAATCCCATACAGGAATACTTCAAGGCTTTGCCAACGGTTGATGCTTCGGAAGTACTGCGCAAGATAGAGATAGGTCAAGGCGCAATCGCCAATCTCGCTTCGTGCGTTATCGTCCGCAACGCTGAAAAATGGCTGCCGCACCTTACCAAATGGCTTGTTGCAGTGGTTGCCAACGCTATGGACAACCGTGAATGCCGCAACCATACCTGCCTCGTGCTGACGGGTGAACAGGGAAAGTTCAAGACAACCTTTCTTGATTTGCTATGCCCTCCAGCCCTGCATGGTTACAGCTACACAGGAAAAATATATCCGCAGGAGAAGGACACACTTACTTATATCGGTCAGAACCTTATCGTAAACATTGACGACCAGCTCAAAGCCCTCAATAAGCGTGACGAGAACGAACTGAAGAACCTCATCACCTGTCCGATGGTTAAATACCGTATGCCTTACGACAAGTATGTGGAGGAACACCCACACTTGGCGAGTTTCGTAGCATCGGTAAACGGCAATGACTTTTTGACCGACCCGACAGGAAGCAGACGCTTCCTGCCCTTTGAGGTACTTGCCATTGATATTGAACGAGCTAAAGGTATTGCTATGGATGCCGTCTATAACGAAGCGAAAGCCTTGCTAAACGCAGGCTTTCAATATTGGTTTAACGATGAAGAAATCACGGAACTCTACAAGGAGAGTAAGGACTTCCAAGTACAGACCGCAGAAATGGAACTACTATTACGCTGTTTTGAAAAGCCAACAGAGGACAATCCTCATTGTGCTTACATGACCACTACCGAAATACTCGCTTATTTAGGTGTTTATACGCATCAACCTTTGACACTCAAACGTATGGGCGAAGCACTCAAAAGAGCTGGCTTTGAAAAGGTAAGCAAGAGGCGTGAGGGTTGTAGTCCTGTCTATGTGTATAAGATTAGGAAAATCCACCCCTGCCCACTGGTAAATAGTTGTAGTAGTTTGATGTAGTAGCGTATGTAGTATAGTTGTTTTCTACAACTCATACCTGAATGTCAATCACTTACAATCAAAATATATGTAGTAAGAAGAAAGTGAAAAAAGTTTTTAGGGGAAAAACTTTAGGAAACGAAAAAGAATCAATGAAGTTTGCCCTATCAGTATAATCAAAATATAATCCGATATAAAAATCAGAATGGAAAAATGTTCAACCAATAAAACAATACGACAATGAAAGAAGAAGATTTATCACGCATCAAGCGATACTCTATTGTGGAGTACCTTGAGAGGAAAGGTATCAACCCAGTGCGCAGGACACCTGCCTATGCCCTCTATCGCTCACCGCTCCGTGAAGAAACGCATCCGAGCTTCAAGGTGGACACAGAGAAGAACCTTTGGATAGACTATGCTGAAGGCAGAGGCGGAAGTATTATCGACCTTTGTATGAGATTAGAGAGCTGCACACTGTCGGAAGCCGTCCACATTTTGGGACGGAACGCTCCCGATGATACTGCGCACAGCCCTCAAAGAGAGAAGGTACAAGACACTTCTAAGCAGGAAAGTATCAGGCAGGCAGCAGCAAGTGGGGCAAGAAGACTGACAAGTATATCAGACACCTTGCCACCCAATTTGCAGAAATACCTCACGGAAGAACGCTGCATCAACATAGAAAAGGCTATGCCCTTTCTGCGTTGTATCAGCTATGAGGTAAGAGGGCTGCACTATCAAGCCATAGGTTTC
>NZ_ADFQ01000093.1:0-15598 GCF_000177355.1 Prevotella amnii CRIS 21A-A | reverse complement strand
AACATATTAATTACTTCATAAGATCATCTAATGCTGCAGCTGAATCTTTTAATGAGAAAATCAAAGCTTTCAGAGCATCACTAAGGGGTATTGTTGATGAAAAATTCTTTCTGTATAGACTTGCAAAGATTTATGCTTATCCCCACTAAATTTTCACCGAGCCGTTTTATATTCATTGTCCTTTATTTCTATTCAAAGTTTATTATATTTTTCAAAGCACTATGCTCTATCTAATCGATGTAATTCACATGATATAATATCTTCATTTGCAACTTTGTTACTTAATAACATATCAAATAGGACATCTCGTCCAATAAGTTTTACTCCTGTTCCATTCGCTAAATCTATGGCACTGGTAGTGAAAGAAGAATTGGACAGCAGCATTGGAATAAATTGGAAGCCATATTTATTTGAATAGTATTCACATCCACTTTTTGCCTCTTGAACACCTTGAATGCCAATAGGATTCTTTGAATGTTTTACTTGAATCGCATAATTTGTGTTTCCATTTAATGCTAACACATCAATGCCTTTGTCTCCACATTCCGATGTCAATATGGTCTTATAGCCCATTTTCTTGTATAAGGCAGCAATGAAAGCCTCGAACCTATAGTCGTTCATTATATCAACACTTTCTGCTTCCAAATAGTTGTTTTGGGACTTTTCTGCAGATTCTCCGATCAAACTTTCATAGAGTTCCTGTTGCTTTATCTCAGTTCTCACTGTTGGAAAGAGTGTGGCATCGGCAAGTTCGGCTTTCTTTGCCAATAAGGCATCTATGATAACATCAAAAGTCCTGAAATCTTTTGAAACAGACATCGGATAATATACATTTACATCTTTCTTCTGACCGATTCGATATGCCCTATCTGTTGCCTGCTGCTCTTTTGCTGGATTCCAAAAGCGACTATAATGTATTACATTATTAGCACCTGTTATATTCAGCCCCATGCCTGCAGCCAAAGGAGACATAATAATAATATTGAAGCCTTCCGCGTTTTGGAAATTATCAACAGTTTGCTGACGACTTAATTTCTGCGATTGAACCTTTGCTGTTGCAGGAGTTTCTCCATTAATAATACTGATATCCAAGTCATATCTGCGAAAAACAACATTTCGCAACAACCTCTGTGTATCTTTGTGGTCGGTGAATATTATAACTTTTTCGTTGTTTTTTCTTATTTTATCTAATATATTGATAGTTACCGATAATTTTGATGAGCTATTTATCAATTTGTCTATATCAATTTGAGAATAATCCACTACAGAAAGGTAAGGACTGTCGCATATTTGTCTAAAAGCTGTGATTACCTTAAACATCATTCCTTGTGGAGTTTTTCTACTCTGACGTGTGGCAACAACAGCATTTAATTCATCGCGATATAGCCGTTTCTGCAAGTCAGACATTTCCTGCTTCTTTTTGTATGTATGCTTGGGAGGCAAATCCTTTGCAACATCTGATTTTAAACGACGTTCGAAAAAGCGTCCTAACTTAGAGCGCAACTTTTTACCTAATTGCTCAATGTCTGTATCTTTGTCCTTTAATGGATTTTGATACAATTTAGCAAACTCTCTGGCATTTCCCAATAAACCAGGAATAGAGAAATCCATGATGCACCATAAATCAACAAGCGTATTCTCAACGGGTGTTCCTGTCATTGCTATTTTAAAATCAGCTTTCAATGCTTTCATAGAATTTGTAACCAAGGACCCAGGTGTCTTCGCTTTCTGTGCCTCGTCAAGCACAACAAAAGCATAGTCTACTGCACAGAAGTTGAATTGTCGATTTCTTACAGATTCATAATTTGTAAGTATCAAATCCAATGATTGCAACCATGATACGTCCTTGGGAGCAAATTTTTTTTTCAAGTCATTTGACATAACTATAGAAACTTGCATGAGAGTACCTACAAAAAACTTTTGGTATTCTCTTTGCCAATTTTCAAGCAAGGATATAGGAGCCACAATTAGGTATGGTTTATGAATATTTCCAACATTTTGCATCCTATGCCATTCTATAAAATACAAAATCTGCAAAGTCTTTCCTAAGCCCATATCATCAGCTAACAAGCAACCTTTATATTTATTCAAATATAAAAATTGTAACCATGCAACACCTTCTATTTGATGCTGCTTTAATTTGACGAATGAATTTAAGTTTGTGCATTCGTGAAAATTATAATGTTCAACAGTACAGGGCATATTTACACTTTGTTCACTATATCCTAACTCTTCTGCATTCTCCTCAATTATAAGTACTTCATTTTCTGATATTTTCTTCGTGCCTTTGGGAGAGTTAAACTTTGCTGTGTCCTTTTGATTGTAGCAATTCTCTTTTAGCTTTGTAATTTGCGGCAAGACTTCATTGACATTTAAAAGAGTATTCTCCCATTCGACACTCATTTTACCCTCTTTCAGAGCTTCTTGGACTTTTGACTCAAACTTTTCAATATCTTCCTTTTTAGGGAAAAATAGATTCTTCGATCCATTAACATTGTCATTAACCTTAATTCCTGGCACCCACTCACTCTTATACGGACAAATAAAAGAGTAATATTTAGGCTGATAAAGTCCTTTTTCAATGACTCTATCACTGTAAAACTCATGTATGTCAACTAAATTAGTGTCAAAGAAACTCTCAGGAGATTCCATAATTTTATTTATTGTGTCACGATCTGCTGTCTTTTCATATTTTTTTATTGTTTCCAATTGAACAACTTTATCATGATCAAATACTACATAAACACGTTTTCCTCCTATTTTCTTTAATTGATAGGTTCCTTTTACTTGCTCTTTTTTGTTGAAGCGTTCTGTAAACTGATAGGAATCTTCCGAGTCAATGGATGCTGACAAATGCATTTCATTATTATTATAGTCCAAAAGAACCTTTATTTTGTTAGGCACACAAACATCAGTGTCAGTGAGATAGCTGTCTAACTTAGCTGCCGCCAATTTAGACAAACCTTTTATATTGAAAAAGCGGATAAAGTTGTTGCTTTTGTCCTTTTCGCTTATATCTAGCGAATTAAATTTATGGATCGCATTGTATAAGGCAAATTGTTCTTTACTTAATAAATAAGTAGCCCCATCAACAACAACAAAACATCCTTTAACTTCGTAAGGCAATATACAACCTCCTGGGAAAAAACTATAGAAAGAAATTTTATAATTAAAATCACCTTGTGTAAGAGTAGAACCATTTGCTTCTACATACATATCATAAGGGTATTCATTAGGCAACCCTAATATTTTTCTCTCTATTTCATCCAATTGATAGATATTTTCGGGAGTAACTTCTACTGAGTTCTCCGTATATGTAGCCAACCCATTGTCGCACAATTCCATAAGGACACTCTTTTGAAGAATATCCCAGTCTTTGATTGCTACATTTTGCTCATTAAAAAATCTTACTATTTGCCTTGCCTCATCAAAACTATACATATTCGTTGCTTTTAATGTCTGGATATATAATTTGACAATCGATACTCCCATTCTCCAATATGAACCATACGCCCATAGTCGTTGTCGTATCCAGTCCAATAGGATGTGTCAATCAATTGATTCATATTCGTCTTTTTAAGACTATTTATACTTTGAATGGCAAAACAAGAAAACAGTTTAATTATAGGCAAGTTATGTTCTTGGTAAACATATAAAGCATTTCCTTTTTCTGAAAATTCTATATATATTTTACCTCTTATTTGCATTATAATTGCCGATGTATCACTCTTTGTGTTGTTTGTTCCCAATATAAACTTTCCATGTAGCAATTGCATCAAACGCATATCTGTACTCATAGTTTGTTTTGTTACACGAGAACCTGCTATTCTGATTTTCTCAATATCTTTTATATATTTTAGCCAAAATATTTTACGACGTGGGTCATATACGCACTTCTCAAAATATATACTGATATATTTTTCATTTGTCCAAATACGAATCAAATTCTGTGCTTCTTTCAACAAGTCGTGTCGCTCTGTTTCCACTTCAACAGGAAGCGACCATTTGGCATCGTTTTCACAATCACCGATTCTCTGTTTCGACAAGGATTCTAATGCTTCTTTCCAGGAAGTTGTGAGATTTTTCTTTCTTGCTATGAACAAAGGTATGACAGATTTATCTGTTAGCGAATTGTTGTGTAAATTCAGGACTTTATCTAATTCGTCATAACTAATACATTCATCAAATTTGTATTTGTAATATGAGTATATCACATCAGAAAAATACCTGTAAGTAATTTTTTGCTCGGACATACCCAAAACTTCTGTACACGAAAGAATTGGCTTCTTGTCAGATTTCAGCTTCACACCCAACATTATTGGTCCATTGTTTTCAAAATATTTGATATTGTCTCTGATGAATATGTATTTTGGATTCGTACCGTTATAGCTATTAAGTTTGTTCCTTAAGAAAGTCCTAATTTTACAGAAATTTTGAGATACAGGATTCCAAAACTGGAAAATATAATCTATCAATCCCCAATAAAAGCTGTTCTGCCACTTTCGGTCTAACGACTGCAATATATATGCTATCGCATTATTACTTTTTATCTCTGAAAGATAATAGCACAAAGCTCGCAGAACCTTCTTTTCATTCTTCATTGAAAGCTCTGGCAGAGATTCTTTTTTATTAATATATGCCAAAATAGGATTTATGTCAATAGATTTATCCACATCACTCCCTATTGCATCAATTTTATTTGATATTTTTTTGAGTTTAGAAATTTCATTTTCAACTCTATCTATCAAATTTGTATTGATGACATTCATACCCATTTTGGCGAATGTATCAGCCTTGAAATGGAAGTCTAACAAATCATTGATATTGTCCATATCTATTTTTCTCTTTTTATTGCTATTTCTTCAAGTTGCTTTTCGGCATTTGTCCTAATTTTAAACTCCACACGACGAGATCGGTCGGCATCCTCTTTACCGTCTTTTCCTATAATTGGATGACTTGAAGACAAACCATTAGCCGTAATGGCATACTTGGCCCACTCAAAATCTTTTCTTGTTATTTGATTTAGACAAAAAGCAAGAACACTCCTCGTTCTGTCTTGTGACAATTCCATATTATATATGTAACCACCCGAACTGTCCGTATGTCCTTCTATTCTTATCTCTTCAATATTGTCTTTGTACTGAGGTTTCGACAGCAAAGCCATATATCTTGGAAAGAAATCATGCAGAATTGCAGCAAAACGAGGTTTCAAATCAGTCTTATTATAGTCAAATAGCGTGGATGGTTCTTGAAAACGAACTGCCAATTCTGTAGAGTCAATAACGGCGTTCCAAACTTTCAAACTATCTTTAAACTCATGCTCCAAGTCTATATATAGCTGGGTCTTTATTTTTGCATAGTTCTTCGTTAGTGCACGGTCACTGTCTTCCTGCTTCTTGACTTGCAGCATCAAAGAAGAAAGTAGCAAAATAAAGATAAAAAGCAGCGAAGCCATTAAGTCACCTGTAGATTGGCTGAATGGATTACTGTCGTTTTCATCACTTTTAGCAAGCTTAATTTTCCTCATACTACTTTTCTTTCTTTATATATTCTATAGTGTCGTTAATCTCACTTACTAAATCACCCAAATGACTCGTTGCTTGCTGCAATTTGTTGATGCCGTCAGTTAAAGCTGATGAATATCCGTTCAGTACCGTCCTGGCACTCTGGCTCACGGTTGTGCTATATTGGTCAAGCCCAGTTTTAATATGGGCAAATATGCCAGACAATCCTTGCTGAATTATACCGAACTTGTTAGAATAATCTTCCAATGTATTCTTTGATAATTGTAAAGCACTGGTTATATTAGTAACAGTCGTAGATGACTTTTCTTGAACTTCTTTCAAACCACTAACATAGCTTTCCTGAGAATTCTTTATGCGAGTTGAAGCTTTATCCATATTATTGGTCACTCCTTGCAGACTTACAACAAGAGAAACAAGAGCATTCTTAGTCTCTTTTATCTGAACCATAGAACCTTGTACTTCCTTAACGGTTGTATTCAAAGTGTCAACCATGTCATTAAAGTTAGCTATTAGAACATCCGTTTGTGACGAAATTTGCTGATGTGATTCCTCCATTCGACTATATTGAGAAGCAGCCCTCTCAACCAAATCTTTATTCGAGTTGGCAGATTGTTCTACTATCTTTTTAACGGCCGACTCCAAGTCTTCTATTGTAGTATGAATACCGCCAAAAGCCACTGCCAATTGCTCTGACATATTTTTCATTTGCGCAGGTAAATCAAACAATGAATCACTTGCTTTGGCAAGGTTCTCGGTTAATGATGTCAAGTTTGAAGTTGCGGAGCCAGACAATTCTGTACCAAACTTCTCCATCAGATCATTCATGCTGGCTTTCAATTCATCAACAATAGTGTGGGTCATATCCTCAGCAGGAGACTGTATGGAAGTTTTAAGCATATCCAATTTGTCGCTTAATGTCGTGACAAATTTCTCTATTATAGGAATAACCTTCTCATTAATGTTATCAGATAACTTTTCGTCCAATGCATCAGACAAGTCATCAACTAGAGTTCCCATAAAACCTGTTTGCTTGTGTGTCTCTGCATACATATCTCGCACTGCATTGCTGAGATATACATTATTTCCTTGCTCATCTTTAAATGAAAGATAAGCAGCCAAGAAATCATTTTCGGACAAATAGTATTTCTTGTTAAGAATATAGCATATGTTGTCAAGATATTTTTCAAAAGTATTCATCAATCGCTTTTCTTGAAAAATGTAATAGCAGGAAAATCCCATTCCAAATAACGATGTCAAGAAAGCAGTACCCATACCTCCTAAAAGTGATTGAATACTACCTTGAATAGCTTCGCTTGAGTCAGAATGGAATCCCAGTATACCTAATGTCAAGCCTAAGAATGTTCCTAACAATCCCAAGCCTACCAAAATTCCTGATGCCGAGGCTATCTGTTTTTGATTAATAGAAAGGATATTGAATACATTATCTTTTGAAAAAAACTCTTCGGCATAATCTCTCGTAGAATTCTTCTCATTTATATTTATAAAGCTATCTTGATAACTTTTGTAGATTTCACTTAGTTTGTCATGATCTTTTAAAAATGTTTCTATACCTTACTGGTCTTGCTCTGGAAACAAATCTAAAAATTTTTTATTCAATGTTTTTAAATCTTTGCGATAAAACACATAAGCACCTACTATCGCCATACAAAAAAGGAGTGTGACAGTATTTAAAAACCAAGATGAAGCTATTAAGTTATATATAATTTGCATAACCTTATTGTTTTATGTGTATTTATTATTTATAAATTCCATTTGCCTTTGTGTATTTACGATATTATTAAGATTGCTTTTCTATCGGCCAAAACAAATCCTGTATCTCAACATTCAAATATTTAGCGATCTCTATCAGTGTCTCGACATTCGGCTGTATGGTGTTGGTACACCACTTTGAGACGGTTGCAGGATCTTTACCCAATTGTTCAGCGAGCCATTTGTTGGTTCGTTTCTTTTCAGCCAGGACGACCTTTAGTCTGTTTATATCTTTACTCATATTTGTGTATAATTATTTGGAAAGAACAAAAGTAGTGATTTCCTGTTAGAATAACGAATAATAGTGTTGAATTATTATGTAAGATAGTGATTTTTATGATCAATAGATGATATATATGTCAATTTATAGAATATGTTGGCTAATCTATCTGACTATAGGGTATCATTTGATGACTCATAATATGGGCGATGTCAAGTGAAATGCAATGAAATTATGAGAAATATGGATTAAAACAACATAAACTTTGCCAATAACAACAAATTAGCGACGAATTATGTTGGCAATTTTATAAAAACAAAAAGCCTAACTGCTCATTTCTAAGCAGTTAGGACTCTGTGTGGTGCGCCTGATAGGACTCGAACCTACACGTCGCGAAACACTAGATCCTAAGTCTAGCGCGTCTACCAATTTCGCCACAGGCGCATTCTTATATTTTGTGCAAAGGTATATACTTTAAGTTAAACTACCAAAAGTTTTAAAGTATTTTTGTAGTATTATTTTCATTTGTTCTCTATTATGATATAGCTATTTTTCGTGCATATTCTATTATGGTATCTTTGCCTTTTTGTAAATCTAAGATATTAATATTTACTTTATAATCAGGCTCTATGCCAAATTCTGTTGTTATTTTATTACGGTCAAATATAGGAGCAGCAGAGAAGCGAATACCCCATCCATTAGGGAGTTCTGAAGAAAAAGGCAAGCCAGCTCCACCACCTGTACGATCACCAACAATAATCGCATTTTTAATGCATTTCATATATTTTACAAACTCATTAGCAGCAGAGTATACACTACGATTGGTAAGTATTATAACAGTTTTTTGCCATCGTATACCTTTGCTTGGTTTAAGGATTTGTTTTTCTAATATAGAAAAGTCTGTATGTCCCGGTCCTGTTTTATGTTGCATATATCCAACTAATATATCTTTATTTGTAAAACGTGCTGCGAGCTGTTCGGCTGCAGTAATATTACCACCACTATTATTACGAAGATCAATTATTAGTGCATGGGTTGGTTGCATATATAGTAAAATTTCATCTAAGTTTCCTGCGCCAAAGGTTGTTTGAAATGTAGAGCATCGTAAGTATCCTATATTATCATTAAGGATAGTGTATGACATTCCGTTAACTATACGATAATTATGTCCAAGGTATTTACGTTCTAATGACTTATAAAAATTTTGTGGATATTCCTCATACCATGACCAATAGCGACCTATATTGAAAGAAGAGTAGAGATTAACATGTCCATCTTTTAGTTCTGATAGCATATTTGTCATAACTTCAAACAGCTGCCCATTAGTCATCTCTTCATTAATCTGTTTTATATACTTTGTATGTATTTTATTCCAATCTATTTGTTTTTCTTGAAAAAAACAATAATGTTCATCTATAATTTTCCATAAAGCTTCAAAGTTACCGTGTGCATTATTATTATATATATCATTTCTAACACATGCTGTAAGTGTAAGTATGCTTATTAAAAAAAAAGAAGATAATATTTTTGTATGTTTCATTATGGTATTATTTTTACAAGATTAAATTTTTTCACTAATCCTATTATAAACAAATTACTCCACGAATGATACTTTAAACCATTTAGTTTTGTTTGTTGGATATCAAGAGCATATCCTAAGCGTATAGTAGTATGATGAATAGTATAATCAGCGCTAATATATTGGCGTGTAGACGGAGCAGAGATGAGAGTAGTAAATACTATATTATTATCATAGTTTTTTTTTGAAAATATTTCATAATAACTCTGTCCATAATTTGGTGTAAAGGCTAATCCTATAATTGAAGTTTGTCCCTCGTATCGTAAAAGTATAGGATGTCCTTTTATATGAAGCAGGTAATTTATAATGATATTAGGTGCTATATTAACATTAATGTATGCTTGTGCAGGGTTATTGCTATTACGGATATTATATAAAGCTCCCAAGTTGGTATCTATTCCACCACCAATCTTCATTGTTAATTTACCTTTTCCTATAGTAAAATCTAATAGTTTATAGTGTATATTGTATTGAAAATTATACCAACTACCAAGTTCGCTATTAACATTAGTTCTATTATGTAAATATAAAAAATGGATTTGATGTACTAATTCTCTTGCTATATTACTTCCATTATCACGTTCTGTTAGTGAGAAGTATCGAAACTCTTTGCCATTATATTCTTCTGGCGATAAATAAGTATCTAACACATTTACCTTACCAATACCAATCATTTTAGAATTGGTGATAATCTTATTATTGTATAAAGAGTCTTGTGCAAAAACATGAATATTCATTAATAGTATTATAGTTAATAACCATAATCTCCTTATTATAAGATTATTCTGCATCATCTTTATTAATATTATCGAATAAATTAAGCTGTCCTGCAATCTCATCTATTATTTCTTGTTTACTTTTTCCTGCATCAGGATCAAGATTTTCTATAGAATGATGTGTATGTGTTGCATTGTTTTTATTGTTATTTTCTTCATTTAAGAAGCGTAAGGGTGTTAATTCTTTTATACTTTCCACGTTCAAAGTAGTTATACGTTTTCCTTTAGCTTTAAATCCTTTTATTCCAACAAATTGCTCTGCATCTATTTCTTGAGTGCCTTTAATAGCATCATCTCCACCATAAGTAATTTGAATGCGAGGATAAGCAGTATCTGTAAGTAATACTAATTTACTATTATTATTACCTATAAAACTTTGTTTCCGTTTATTGCTTTCCATTTGAAAGCGCTTTAAATATGGATAACCTTTATTGTCTGCGTCAAAAATAACAGCAGTCCAGATTTTATCTGCGTCAAATTTCTCTATTTTTGCTATATTATCCTCATAATGGTTAGTAGCTTCAAAGGATGAAACATAGAAATAGCCATCATTAAGTATTATTAGAATCTGGTCTTGATCATTAAACTCTCCTATGTAGTTACCATGCTCTTCATAATTAATGCGATTAACATCAGGATCAAACCATACTTTTCTGCCTCCTAAAGTAGAGTGTCCATGACTTTTTAAAGATATGCGGTGTACGCTTTCTTTTGTGAGAATATTTCCTTTGGCATCACGTCCCTTAATTGCTATTTGTGAAAAGTCACGTTCTAAGAAGATATTTTGTTTCTTTTTATCAAAGTTTGGATTTAGCGTTACTTTTATAATTTCTGCTTCACCATTAGCATTGGCAGTGAAGTAAACTACGCGTGAACCAGGTGTTCCTGTTGTGATGTCATACTCTTTGTCTCGTGTTATAGATGTAACATTAAATCGTTTTATATAGTAAATTCCTGTTTTACCATCTTTGTAAACAGTATTATAAATAGTGCGTTTATCATTCTTTTTAAATACTTGGAGATGCAATATGTTTTTACCAACAAATACTTTATCAGCTACACGGATAACTTTATATTTTCCGTCTCGATAAAAAATAATAATGTCATCGAGGTCAGAGCAGTTTTGAACAAATTCAGATTTCTTTAATCCTGTCCCTATAAATCCACTTGAGCGGTCTATGTATAGTTTTTCATTAGCATCTATTACTTTAGAAGCGATAATGGTGTCAAAGTTTTTTATCTCTGTTTTACGAATATGTTCTTTGCCGTATTTACCTTTTAAATGCTTAAACCATTCTATGGTAACACGTGTCATTTCGCTTAGATCTTTATCTATTTCTGCTATTTCTGCTTTTATTTTAATAATAACGTCATCAGCTTTATCTTTATTAAATTTTAAGATGCGTTGCATCTTTATTTCTAATAAATGAATAATATCCTCACGTGTAACTTCACGTATAAAGTGCTTTTTAAATGGTTCTATTTTAGAATCAACGAAAGCAACGACTTCTTTGAGATCTTTAGCGGTTTCAA
Source organism: Prevotella amnii CRIS 21A-A (assembly GCF_000177355.1). Taxonomy (NCBI): domain Bacteria; kingdom Pseudomonadati; phylum Bacteroidota; class Bacteroidia; order Bacteroidales; family Prevotellaceae; genus Prevotella; species Prevotella amnii. Next base: position 4,195 of record NZ_ADFQ01000093.1, on the reverse strand, counting down.
ATTTATGTTCTTTATATATTCGTTCTTCTATAAAAATGCGTTCTAAAGAATTATAAAAAAGCTGTTCTTCTAATTCATGTTTGCGTATTTCTAATTCTTGTTTCAAAAGTTCCCTTGTATGATCTACTGAATGTTTTAGAACGTCTGATATGGTGAGAAAATGAGGTTTGTTATTTTCTATTACACAGCAATTGGGTGAAATACTTATTTCACAATCGGTAAAAGCATATAGTGCGTCAATAGTCTTGTCGCTAGACGTGTTAGGAGAAAGATGCAGATGTATTTCTACTTCTGAAGCTGTCATATCTTCTACCTTACGAATTTTTATTTTACCTTTTTCTATTGCTTTTGTTATTGATTCTTGTATGGAACTGGCCGTTTTGGTGAAAGGTACTTCACGAATGACAAGTGTTTTGTGGTCGAGCTTTTCTATTTTTGCTCTTATCTTTAAAGTGCCTCCACGTTGTCCATTATTATATTTAGAAACATCAATACTTCCCCCTGTAGCAAAGTCGGGATAAATACTAAAATCTTTACCTTTAAGATATGAAATTGCAGCAGAGCATATTTCGTTTAAGTTATGAGGAAGTATTTTTGAAGATAAACCTACAGCTATACCTTCAGCTCCTTGTGCTAAAAGTAATGGAAATTTTACAGGTAGTGTGATAGGTTCTTTGTTACGTCCATCGTAAGACTGTTGCCAATTAGTTGTTTTAGGATTAAAAACTGTCTCGAGAGCAAATTTAGATAAACGGGCTTCTATGTATCGTGGAGCAGCAGCACGATCTCCTGTAAGAATATTCCCCCAATTGCCTTGTGTGTCTATAAGCAAGTCTTTTTGTCCCAATTGCACTAAAGCATCGCCTATAGAAGCATCTCCATGTGGGTGAAACTGCATGGTATGACCAACAATATTTGCTACCTTGTTATATCTTCCATCATCCATACGCTTCATAGAGTGTAAGATGCGTCGTTGAACAGGCTTTAATCCATCTTCAATATTGGGTACAGCTCGCTCTAAGATGACATAGCTTGCATAATCTAAGAACCAGTTTTTATACATTCCTGATAGGTGATGTACAGCAGATGCATCAAACCTATCGGTTGGATTATAATTGGAATGTCTTTTACATTCTGCCTCTTCAGCTCCTATATACTCTAAATTAGAGTCTTTTATCTCATCGTCCATATATGCTTAAAAGTTGAAATTCAGCTTTTTTGTTAACTTTCTTATTTTGCAAATTTAAGAAAAAAAGAGCATAAAAACAAACTAAGAAGAATATGATATAATATTGATATAACGATTTTGTTTTAGCTCAGAATAAAAAAACGAAAAAAATTTTGATAGTTTATAGAAAAAACTTATCTTTGCACTCGGTTTAGCCGCAATGGTGGAATTGGTAGACACGAGGGACTTAAAATCCCTTGGCCAGAAATGGCTGTGCGGGTTCGAGTCCCGCTCGCGGCACTAACCTTTTAATTTTCTTTGTAGATGAAACGAATAGCATTTTTATTTTTTACTGTATTGCTGTTGGTTTCTTGCGGTACCAAAAGTGGCTACTTCAAGATAAAAGGTCGTTTCCTACATATTAATTCTGGTGAGCTTTATGTTTATAGTCCTGATGGTGGGATAGAAGGTCTTGATACTATAAAAATAGAAGCAGGACGCTTTGCATATGAAATACCATGTAATAAGCCTTCTACCTTAATAATTATATTTCCAAACTTTTCTACTCAGCCTGTTTTTGCAGAAGAAGGGAAATCTGTAGAAATAAAAGCAGATGCTTCTCATCTGAAGGAGATGGATGTAAGTGGTACTAAGTCAAATGAGTTAATGACAAAGTTTCGTAAACAAATAGCATCATCATCACCCCCTGAGATTTTAAAATATGTAGTACAATTTGTGAAAGATTACCCAGAGTCTATAGTTAGTGTTTATCTTGTCAGGAAATATTTTATCACAACAGAGGAACCAGATTATAAAAAAGCCTTGACATTGGTGGATTTGATGCTTAGAAATCAACCTAATAATATTACTTTAATAGGTTTGAAGCAAATGTTATTAGCTCAGAAAGAAATAATTTTAAGGAATGCTATACCTTATTTTAAAGAGCATGATATAAGCGGGAATATGGTTACAACTGCAGACTTGAAAGGGAAAACTGCAATTGTGAACGTTTGGGCTTCATGGAGCTTTGAAAGTATGGATCTTCAGAGGGTTATTAACGAAGCTGTAAAAAAACATAAGATAAAGGCTATTGGAATTTGTGTAGATCCTGATGCAAAGGTTTGCAAACAAATACTTAAAACAGATGGAATACAGTTTTCAAACATATGTGATGGTAATATGCTTGAAACAAAACTACTTAAGATTTTTAATCTAAGTAATATACCTGGAAATGTAATTATTCGTAATGGACGTATTGTTGAACGTGATATAACGGCAAATACCATCCGACAACGTTTATCAGAAAATAAACTTTAAATGCTTGTAAAAACTTTTTGTGCAGCTGTAAATGGTATGGAAGTTACAACCGTAACAGTTGAAGTAAGTATTACTCGTGGTGTGTTATTTCATCTTACAGGGCTTGCCGATGCAGCAGTGAAAGAGAGTCATGACCGTATTGCTGCTGCTTTATTAAATAATGGCTATAAATTTCCAGTTGCTGATATTACGGCAAATCTTGCTCCTGCTGATATTAAGAAAGAAGGAGCAAGCTTTGATTTACCATTGGCTATTGCGTTATTAGCTGCTAATAATAAGATAAAGTGTGATAAGCTATCAGAGTATATGCTTGTAGGAGAACTTAGTCTTGATGGGCTATTACAGCCAGTGAAGGGTATTTTACCGATAGCAATTAAGGCAAGAAAGCAAAAATTTAAAGGTATTATAGTGCCTAAAGCAAATGAAAGGGAAGCAGCTGTAGTTGATACTCTTGAAGTATATGGTATGGATAATATCTTAGAAGTTATCAATTTTCTTAATGATACGTCATCTCCAGACCCTTGTATAGTAGATACACGTAAAGAGTTTTATGAACATCAATATGAATTTGAACTTGATTTTGCAGACGTACGAGGGCAAGAAAATGTAAAACGCGCTTTAGAAGTTGCTGCAGCTGGAGGGCATAATCTTATCATGATAGGTCCACCAGGTAGTGGAAAAAGTATGATGGCTAAGCGTTTGCCATCTATCTTACCACCATTATCATTGTCAGAAAGTCTTGAAACAACGCAAATACATTCAATAGCAGGTAAATTGCAGCGTAATAGTGGATTAATAACTCAGCGTCCTTTCAGAAGTCCGCATCACACTATTTCAGAAGCAGCTTTGGTAGGTGGTGGTACTAATCCTATGCCGGGAGAGATTACGTTATCACATCATGGTGTTTTGTTTTGTGACGAATTACCAGAGTTTTCTAAACATACTTTAGAGGTATTACGCCAGCCTTTGGAGGATAGAATTATAACTATCTCGCGAGCAAAATATACAGTTACTTACCCATGCAGCTTTATGTTTGTGGCAAGTATGAACCCTTGTCCATGTGGATATTATGGAGACCCTACTCATCATTGTGTTTGCTCGCCCGGACAGATACAAAAATATTTAGCAAAAATATCTGGACCACTGCTTGATCGCATTGATATACAATGTGAAATAGCTCCTATTCCTTTTAAAGATATTTCACAAGCAAAACAAGGCGAACCGAGTAAGACTATTAGAGAAAGAGTTATTTTAGCACGAGAGATGCAGACAGAGCGTTTTAAGGACTATTCGCATATCCATTGTAATGCTCAAATGTCAGAGCGTATGATACATGAATTTGCTGAGCCTGATGAGGAATCGTTAGATTTATTGCGTGTTGCTATGGAACATCTTAAGTTATCTGCCCGTGCTTATAATAGGATATTAAAAGTGGCGCGAACTATAGCAGATCTTGACAGTAGTCCTAAAGTAAAAACGCAGCATATAGCAGAGGCTATAGGTTATCGCAGTTTAGATCGTGGTGATTGGGCTGAAAGAGGAGTATAATACTTATAAACAAAAATAAATCCCTAAGTTTTTTATCTTAGGGATTTATTTTTTTATATTATTTTATATTATTTTATTTTGAAATGCCATTCTATGTTTTTTTCTTTCATTTCATTATTATTTACCCCAGTTCGGGTTAAGTCGTCTATATTTTGATAAGTT
>NZ_ADFQ01000094.1:0-735 GCF_000177355.1 Prevotella amnii CRIS 21A-A | reverse complement strand
CATATAAATTTATCTATTATTTTAATTCCGCCAACGGGTATTATAATGAAAATATGGAGGCTAAGAATATGAAGATTAATAATGAATGTTGTTGTGGATGCAAAACAGAAAAGCCGGATCAAATTAAAGACAATTGTCCTGTATGTAATAATGAAGGGATTTCTGTTAGTAAAGTAACTGTTGAACATCTAGTGGTAGATGATTATCGTAATGCTGTTAACGGAGATCAATATAAGATTTGCATGAACGAGGACTGCGACGTTGTTTACTATAACTTAGATAATGAAATAAAATTCTTGAAAGACCAAGTTAGAGTTCCTATCTGGTTTAAGAAAGATGCAGATCCTAAGTATGCTTGTTATTGTAGCGAAGTCACAGAAAATCAGGTAATTGAAGCAGTTGTAAAGCATGGCGCGAAATCCGTAAAAGAAGTAAATGCCATCACTGGGGCAATGAAAATTTCTAATTGTAAAGAAAACAATCCGTTGGGAGTTTGTTGTCATAAGATTATTCAGGAAGCTATCGATAAAGGCTTGAAAATGAAATAATTACAGTCGATATGTTCCTACAAACGAGAGCCAATCTTTGATATGTTTCCATCTACGAGCGTGGATATGTTCCCCATAACCATAGGGGTTGAGACTGTAGTATTGATGTCAAGAAAATAGAATAACAAGCTATAAAACTTATAAAATCAATGGCTTATAGGATTTTAAAAGAAATCAGTTTTATAAT
>NZ_ADFQ01000095.1:0-9189 GCF_000177355.1 Prevotella amnii CRIS 21A-A | reverse complement strand
CTCTATCTCAAAACTATTCTCTATAGGTTTACCAAATCCTTGATAAGTGATGTAAAGCACCTTTTCTTCTCGCATAGCCTGCATGATATTAGTTAGCCATTCATGTCCCGAAGGAATATCCTCGAAAAGTATTCGCCCTTCCAGCTTTTTATCAGCTTGCACTTGGTTAAGCATACTGTAACTATCAATCAGCCAAGAGCGTAAACTATCACTTTTCAGTTTTTCAGGCGCATCAATATAATAGCGATAACCATCTTTGTTATCGCACTCTATATAGACATCGAATATATCGGATATAGCTTTTCTGTGGTTATGGAATGTGCGCAGGGGAATTTCGTCGCCTTCTCCATAACTTAAACCACTACAAACCCATAGTCTATTGATTTCTTCAAAAGTCAATCGCTTGTGTCGCCTAATCGTATCAAGCAACCAAACGTAACGTCCCAAATTATTAGCAGCCATATATAAATTTCTATTTTGCCACAAATATACACAAATTTTCTACATTGATGCAAAGTTACATCTACACTTATGCCAAAAATAAGCATAAAGGAAGATTTTGTTTATACTCTGCATTTATTTGGCATAAGCTCATAGCTACCTTTGCTGTATATTAATGTTTATACTTCGATTATTATGAATAAAAAAGACACTCTTTATCAAATAGAAAAACAACTCTTTCGTTGCGCTGAAATGAATGATAGTAAGAGTACCATCGCCTTGGAGGATTTGAGAACTGACAGATGGATATATTTACTCCGCTAGTTTGAGTACAATAGAGAAAATGCAGTTTTACTCTCAGCATTGAATGACAGGCTGATACAGGCTGCAAAACAATTATATAGCAGAATGCAAGACACGCAAAAACGTATGAATATGGTGTTTCCTCCCAATGCCGACTGCTATGTGAGCGGTAATATTTACCTTAAAAACGATCTTCCAGCTCGCTATCCTGATCAATCGGAACACGCTCGAAAAGTGTGGGAAGCACTTATGACTGCTAATTGTTGTTTAGAAGATGGCATTGGGTGGACTTTAAGTTTCAACTTGGGTGATGAAGGACTTAACTATCCTACTCTTATGGATTATCTTGGTATGGAAGACGAAAATGATAGCTGGAACGAGCATCTTGACCGTGAATGGAGTCAGCCTCTCCACCTCGTTAATATCTTTCACAACCTCTTTTCTCATTGTGAATTGGCTATACAAGACCTTATTTACATTGATGACTTCTATATTCAAATAGAAATGATAGAGCAGGAAGATATAAAAATAGCCCCCTTAAATCTATGATAATTTAAGGGATTATTCTGATTTATTCATCAATACATAGGTGTTGAAAGAATTTTGCAAACAAGTGTATGCCACGGCTGATGCGCCTTTCTATCACTGCATCATATTTTGGATATTTTAAATACTTATAATCTTCTGCATAGTAGATAAAAGCAAAAAGCATCTCTTTTAAATATTTTATCCATAGCTTCTTTTTCATATTGCGTATTTCTATTTAGAAAGTTTTTCTCCATTCATATTATAATATATAAACGACTCTGCATATTCATCATTTGCAGTACAATCGCCCTCGCGCTTTAATGATAACTTTCTTACACGAAAGCCTTTTGCATATATGCTTATTTCATTTGCCTCTACAAGACATTTTGATTGTAATGTTTGAATATTTATTTTATACAATTCTTGACCATCGAAAGCCCCACCACGCCCACAATTACCTGTGTCAATAACGATGAATATGCTCTGCCCATCTTCTGATAACGTGCCAAATAGGATAGAATACGGCTCTACTATATCTTCGTTATCATTCTTAGTAAGCAGTACAGACAGAATTTCTCTCGTACAATTAGTCTTTCTATACAACTTGTTTCTTTTATAGTAAAAGGTATAAACAGATCTATCCTCGTTCTTTCCTATCGTTACAGTTGGATATAAACTATCTTCATCGCATATTAACTCAGAGCTGTCAGAGCGTAAAACAGTATTATCTTTCACTTTGTGGTCAGTATGATCCATAGCACACGTTCCTTTTGAAAGTAATGTCCACCCTATTACAATAATCGAGAATAATAAGAGCGTGTATGTGGTTTTATATTTCATCATTTCATATTATGGTTGAATTATTCGCAAAGTTATTCTTCTAATGTGCCAATTTACAGCATAGCATCAAGAAAGTAATGTGTTAGATATAAAATCATTTTTGTTTGCTTTATTTTGGCATAACCTTGCTCATATCTTTGCAAAAAATGATTGAACAATGAAAACAGATTTAGAGAAGAAAAGTTATTCTATCGTATCTTTTGGCTATCATGCCAATCGTATAATGAAGAAATGGGCAAATAGCTTTCCCACGTTTTCTTCAGAAAACCTTCCATACAATTATATCATTTTGACGGACGATGCAGATACTTATGCCTCTGTTATAGACAAAAAGCTCAAAGGATATAATAGCCTTTTTCAGAGTGTCTATATTATAGACTTCAACGAACACGCTGACCATAAAAGGCACAGCCAACACTGGGACTATTACAACATCCTGTTACATCGGCACGAACGTATAGACGATGCCGCGGATAAACTCTTGCGCTTTATTCATCAACATTTGATAGGACTTATCAGTTTTGATACTGAAGATTGGGAATGGCTTTTGAAGAAAGGCATTTTTCTTTCGGTAGTTCAGCAGAATAATCATTATTCTTTTTCCAATTGGAGTAAAGAGGGGGATGACAAAGCAAGATTAATAGGTATCAATCATCCTAACCCTTTCTCTATATCCGCTATTGATAAGGAGGAGTTATTACCCCTAGTTGGAGGTTCTCTTTACCAGCTACAAGATTTTCGCTATTCTGTATCACAGGGTAATAAGTCTATGAATTTGCTTATAGCTTATAGTGATGAACCTTCCTGCGCATACGATGAGGCAGATCATCATGGCCGCCGTTCAATCGCACTGGTCAATAGCATCAATACGCATTACTCTTTTTGGGCATTTGGGAAACATGCTCAATGGGCACTTGCACAAATGTATCCTAACGAAGAGGATATTATGTTTCCATTCGAATTTATCCTCACAGATGGCGATATAAAAGACAGGAAAACAATTAGCAAACTTTGCCAAAGCAATCATGATAAAGGTATTACAACATATATTGTAGTATTGGGCAATAAGGAAACTGCTGATCTATACGCAGAGATGGCAGATGAGATTATTGTGGCTGACGATGTATATAGTGCTGGCTATGCCATAGAAAATATAATGAAACGCTGGAAGAAAGATGTAAACTTCCTTTATTATTAATCAATATTGTTTATGAAAGATATAGAAAAGTATAAAGAGATTTTCAATTCTCCATTAGTTGAAGCCATAGAAAGAGAACTTATATGGACTGGGCACGATTGTGAACGTGTGGGTGGAGAACAATACAAAGAGGCAGTTAGAAGTTTGCTGCGCATAAGAAAGCAAGTGCTTGATGAGCTATTTGCACCAACCGCAGAACATAAAAGGTTGTTAGAAGAATTTAATCAAGCCGCAAAAGCTGCCCTCATCAAAACACGTACGCAAACTATCAATACCTATCGTGCATTACGCAAAGGCAATTGCAAAGGCGATATAGAAGTAAACGGATACTGCTTTTTGGGTTACGAATATCCAGCAATGCACCCTATACAGACGGATAGGGCTAAGAAGGTGTGGGATATACTAAGTGGAGTTATCGATCATTATATGCCTAGCTATGACAACGGTATTTCTGTTGGATATCGTATTCAAAGCATGGCAGACTGTGAGAGGATAATCAAAGAAGATGAGAAGATATGGATGTCGGATAATGATAATTGGAACGAGGGATTGGATATGGAATGGAGCAAAGATATGCACCTTATCCATGCTTGCCATAAATTGAATGATACATTAGATTTTTCAACCTTCGATTCATTATGGGTGAGGAAGTTTGAAGTAGAAGTTACGGTAGATATAGACTTAACCGTATAGCTCAAAGTAGCCCTCATAAGCAGAATATTTTAGGCTGATGGCACATTGTATAATCATCATCAAGGATTGCAGCATTCGAGAATGTTGTTTCTCCATGCTTTATTGTACCGTATGCCTCGTGTGCATGACCAAAAAGGTGATACTTGGGACTTATCTCCATCACCTTGTTTCTCAAAGGAGCATTACCCCAATGCGTCCCATTCGATTTGTCTAAAATCATGCAAGGAGGCTCATGCGTTACAAGGATGTCTATGTCGGTTGGTATCAATTGTTCTGAATGGTTATAGCCTAAGCCAAAGAACTTCATTCCCTCTATCTCACAATTTCTGTCTTGAAGGAAATGCACCTCATTGGGCAAATCCTCAATATCGGCTGCGTCCCATAAACAAAGGTCATGATTGCCTGTAACAAACACCTTGTGCTTATATGGCAATTCTATCAGCCAGTTAAGGAAATCGAGCACCTCTTGATCTGTCCCCATATCGGTAAAGTCGCCACAATGGACAAGAACATCGGCAGCTGGCAGATTAGCCAGTTGCCGATGACAGTTGTGCGTGTCAGAAAGCTGAACAATAGTCATACTCTTAGTCCATTTGTTCTATTCTGCCTATCAACTCATCTAAGACATCTCGAACTTTTCCGTTGTCTAATTTATAATCAATCATTTTCTTCCATCGCTCTCCATTCCATTCCCATTCAGGCGTTGAGCAGATAGTGCTAAAGTACTCTCTTATGTTCTCTTTATCTGTGTTTCTACGGAAGAGTGTAATTGTACATTCTGTAACAGAGCAAACAACATCTATTGCTACATCTCTTTCAGTATTCTCTATTACAACACAATTGCCTTTTTGTCCTGGATAATACCAAACCCTCCACTGAGGATATTTCTCATCGAACAATATGTTACGATTCTGCCACGTTGCACCTAATGAATACAATAAGTGGGCATTCTTTACTGCAAATGGCTCTCTCCAAGAGTTTTTGATCAAAATATGGTTTTTGCCATCATTACAAATAGTGTGTTTCGTATTGCAATACTCAAGCAGATAAGGACAATGCACAAATTCTGCCCAATCTTGCTCTAGTGGGAACTCGTCGCACAATGATTTCAAATAGGCTTCAAGATTTGTTTCTGCGTTCTTTATACAATCATCAAAAAACTTTTTGAACGCTTCCGAGTTCTTCCATATCAGTTGATGCCAATCATCCCACTTCCATCCGAATTTAAATTTATTACCTTGTTTAATTGGGTAGTTTGCTAATGAGCGAGTTAGCAGCGCACGCCTAACAAGATCATCGATGTCATCTTCGCAATTGCCTTCAAACAATCTATCAAACATATTTAAATAGCCATTGAACGCGTCAAGATGAAAACCGTTCTCAGCAGTAGCCCAGTCGATAAGTGGTTTTATTTCGCCTGCCCAGATGTGGTGGCTCTTTATCTCATCTCTATTTTGAGCCTTCCAAAAAGCCTCTTCTATCGCTTCTCTATCACCAATTTTCTCCTTCAGAATGGTTAATTTCAGCCTTTCTTCGTCTGTCAGAATGGTTTCAGAGATTTTAAGACACTTCTTGTTTTCTATTAGCTCCAAAACATCTTGATAGCTTTTAACCATCTCGATAGCGTCATAAACCAAATTTTTGACCGCTTTACCTACACCGCTTTTCCTTGCAATATTGTGCAAGAAATGATACCAACGCAGCAAGTTCCTATCTTTTGCTTCGGTAACATTCCATTGTAGACAGTAGGTCATTAACGGAAGTAATTGGAAGCAATCAAGCTCACTGATGCCTTTCTCACTCTCTTTAGGCGAAAGAAAATCTTTCTTTGGATATTTGGTGTTACCCCATTCATTAAACAGAAATTGTATAACCTTCCAATACTCATAAACTTTTTTAAAAGCTATCTTCTCGTAAGGAAAGTGAGCTGTCTTTTGCTCCAAAGCTTGTTGTAATGTTTCTTTATCAGCGTAAGACATTGTCACCCATCTCAGAAACTCATCAAACCCAGCTTCTGCCGTATCGTTGCCGTTACCTCTATTTTTCCAAAACCATGTTTCTATCTCTTCCCAGTCGATAGCTATTGTAGATGTATGCCCATCGGCATCAGTTCTTGCATATCCCTTATTGATGTCAGCATGAATAACCAATGGTTTCAGATTTTGGGTTGCCGTCAGTGGTTCGCCCGTTGTATTGATTACAACAAAGGTTTCTTCTCCGTTCTTACGGTTGCCCATATCATAATACATAAAGGTAAGTTGTGTAGTGAGGAATTTTCCAAACTCATAACACCATTCGGCTGTCTTATCCCCAAGTATGGTTTCCATCTTTTTCAATGCCCTCAACATACTTTGGATACTTGCATCGTCCTTGTAATCGTTGAAAAACCATTGTGCGCTTTCGATATTCTCTACATACTTTACATTCTCCTTGTCATTCGCTTCTTCGATAAAGAAATGGCAAACTAAATCGCTAAGAAAGTAGAGCGACGACTCGCGAATGGAATATTGCAAGTAAGGTTCTTTATCATCTTTGAGATACTCATAATCAGAGATGAGGAGTTTTCTAAAAGGATTACCCTCTACCTTTTTATTAAGCATTCCTATCAAGAGGTACAAGGTTGTGATGCGTTGCTGCCCATCACAAAGCTGAATATGGCTTTCGAGTGATTCATACCCATATATTAAGCCAAGGTTGAGTTTATTGCATTGCTCTTGCTCAAATGATTGTATTAGATTGGTTGTAAAATCACTAACCAATTCAATCTTGTTTTCTGTATGCACCTCATCTCCCCAGCAATAATCTCGCTGCAAATCGGGTATGATAATTTTTCTTTCACCAGAGAATAGCTCTGACAAAGTGTAGTTTTTCCCTGTTATAAAGTTTATCTTATTCATCATACTTTTCTTTCAATTCTTGGTAATCGTTTTCGAATTTCTCTATCATTGCCTTCTTATTTTCTGCTATGGCTGTTCCGTTCCAATCGCCTCTTTCAGCAAATACACATATTGTGTGTAAAAGATGACGGCTCTTGAACAGTTCTTTTCGGCTTGGGTTGAAGAACATTATTTTTTTTTCCTCAAAATCACTGTCGCTAAACTTCGAATTGTCATGCTTATAGAGCAGTACCAAGTTGCCGATGCTATGCTCAGTTGTTGTAAGTCCGTCTGCGGTCGTAATATCCTCACGTTTTAGCGTAATATCTTCCTCGCTACATTCTTTATAATCGCCTCTAAACCATTTGCCCTCTTCGTCTTGATGTCCTACTTTTGATTTAGGATAGATATGCTCCAAAGAACGATTGCTCCATATATCAAAAATGAAGGCTCTCTCCTGCTTGATGTCTTCATCTATATTCAGCCTAAGCAAGAATTGAAAAGCTTTTTTATAATTTTGTATATACAGGAAGTCATCGTTCAAAGCATTCAAAGTATTCTCATATTTCTCGCTAAAGCTTTTTTTTGCATCTTTCTTTATAATTTCATCGTGCGTCATACCCAAGAAAGCAAGCATATAATAATCCTTCAAGGCTTTTTCATCATTTTGCTTATTTACAAAATAATGTTGAACAAACTTTCTTTTGTCGTCCTTGCTCATTATCAATAAGATAGCACCTATTTGGTTGTGGGTAACAGGGTTGGTAAAAGCATCTTCAAACTGCTTTTGTAATCGTCGAAGCCCATCAAACGCCATCTTCGCATCGTAGGGAGTGCCTTTTTTTAGACAAGAATTTTTGAAACTTTCAAAGTTGAGTACTTCTTTTGTCTTCATCGAAAGATAAGTGCTGATGAGCAGTCCCATAGTGTTATCGCACCCAAACAAGCGTTTCACGTCTTCTCTGTTCCACCAGTGTAGCCACTTATCCCATTCACGAGCATAACGACTTCTAAGCACATTTAGTTCCCATTCGTGCGCTATACCGCCTGATTTCTCTTCACTTAATGATGCAAGGCGCAGTATCTCTGCTTTGATTATTTCTTCTTGCTTCATAACAGCCTTATTGCCATTCATCATGGTAAAAACTCTCTTGGCTTGCTCTTCATTGGGAACATTGATGTACAAGAATATTACGTTCTCGAGTACGAAGTATAAGAACGCCTTTTTATCTATATCCTGAAGCTTGTCTGCAATGATGCGAAGCGTTTTCTTAAAGAAGTAATGGTCTTGATAAGGTTCATTTTCATCAGCCTCAATATCTTCCAAGTTAAGTTCTTTAAGAAACTTGCTCGATGCCTCACGAACCTTGTACATTAGATCAAACTTCTCGCTATATCCCAACCATTTCAGTAAAAGATAAAGAAAGGTGGTGCGTTGCTGCCCGTCAATGAGTATGATTTCATCTTCGTTCTCCGTAACAGTAACCCCTTGAAGGAATACCTCAGATCTGTTCTCATACCGTTGTATCAAATCATTCATCAGATACTCTACGGCGTTTGTCTTGCTCCTACCTTCTTGTCCCCAGATATAGCCACGCTGATAATCAGGAATGACAAAGGTTTTACCTTTAGAAAGGTATTCTTGTAAAGTAATAGTTGTTTTCATTTTATCATCAAGTTTTATCTACCTTGCAGACCCCCAAAGTGCTTTTTAAACACAGCACATATAGTGTATCTATAACTTTAATAATTAGATTTTTTACGTTAGTGTTACAAATATACGAAAAATGCCTCATTAACCCAAGCCCACTTAATCTTTTATTTTCACATAGAGCTTAAAACATATTTCTCTCGTACTTTCATCTGCTGAATGTATTGTCCATTTAATATCACAATCATCCGCAAAGGTTTGCTGAAAGAGGGTATCAACACTTTCTACGATAGCTTTTCCACGCTCATCATCTATGTATGCCACGATGTCGAGAACAATGCCATATATGCGCTCTCGCAAAAGGGAAACAAGTGACTGAGTATCACGTATAAACTTCTGTGCAACCTCTTTAATATCAGTTACAGTGACAGCCTCTGGCAACGCATATCTCTTGACAAAAGGAATAATTCTTCCCTTTTGTCGGAGCATTACTATGCAGAAATCATTGCTGTCAAAACAAAGCAGACCGGGATAGAATACTGTGTGATACATATCTGCAAGGGCTTCTATCACATAGTTGTTAGCTTCTCGAAACGCCTCTACTATTCCACTGCTATTTAGTTGCAAGACGTTAAACTTCACAAGTATATATCCATCGG
>NZ_ADFQ01000096.1:0-6400 GCF_000177355.1 Prevotella amnii CRIS 21A-A | reverse complement strand
ATAGCTCTTTTGTGCCTTATAAAAAGAATCAGCATAAAGCTTGTCAGTACAAACTTTATGCTGAAATATAGTTTTTAAGGGACGACTAGTTAATAGTAGGACAACTTGCCTAAATTACAATGTGGTAAGAATCTTTTGTAAAGCATATAAGTTCTTGTAATAAATCTTTATATTATCATTTTCAGCCGTATAAAGGTGTATCAAGTGTATAAAAATATTGTAGTTTCTGTCTATTTTATATACTTAAGTATTGCTATCATTATCATATACAATGACGCGCTTTGCTCATAGTTGTTTTTTTTGCAAAAGCAAGAATAATTTAGGGTAACGCTTCTCACGAGATATAATCTCTTTTGGTTATCTTGTTCTTGCAAAATAAAAATATAACTCTGAGTAAAGATAGTCATTTTACCAGACAGCAATAAAAAAAGATATTTTAGTGAAGCTTTTAATTACCCATATCTGACAAGAACTTTATTCGTGCTAATCGTATTTCATCTTCAGAAAAGCTACCATCAAGCTCATCCATAGCGCTATCAATACTATCAGATGTACTATTCATAAAGTAGTCATGTATATCTTCTATTTGATCATCATCGAAAATTTCTTCTATTTCATAATCTATATTTAGCTTTGTCCCGCTATATACTATTTCTTCTATTTTTGCAAGTAATTCTGTATATGATAGTCCTTCTGTAGAAGCAATATCATGAAAAGGAATTTTACGATCTATACTTTGTATTATCTTTACTTTCTGCATAGATTTCTTGGCAACAGTTCGTACGCGAAGTTCATCAGGACGTTCTATTTCTTTTTCTTTACAATATTTATGTATTAATTTATAGAACTCTTCGCCATAACGTTTAGCTTTACCAGCTCCAACACCTTGAATGTTTTGAAGTTCCTGTTCGTTAATAGGATACATCATAGCCATTTGTTCTAAAGACACATCTTGAAAAACAACATACGGAGGTACGCCAAACTTATGTGCAACTGTTTTTCGCAATCCTTTTAGCATAGTAAAAAGCTCAGGATCTAAAACTGATCCTCCATTATAGCTATCAATATCATTGACATCTTCTTTAAACTCAGCATCAAGCACTATCATAAAAGACTCTGGCGATTTAATAAATTTCTCTCCCTTCGCAGTAATTTTTAGTAAGCCATATAATTCTACACTTTTCTTTATATATCCTTTTAAAATTGCTTGACGTATTACGGGATTCCAAACTTTGTTGTTTATATTTTCGCCAGCTCCAAAAGTTAATAGTTTTTCATGCTTATGATCACGAATATCATCGGTGGCTCTGCCCTTTACAAAATCAATAATATACTCTTGTCTAAAATTTTCTTTCAACTCTTTAATAGCTTGAAGAACTATCTTTAAAGGGTCTTTCGCTTCTATAAGTGTCTTAGGATTACGGCAATTATCACACATGCCACAATTATCTTTTGGATATTCTTCTCCAAAATAGTGAAGTAAAAGTTTGCGTCTACATACTGAAGATTCTGCGTATGCCTCTGTCTCTTGCAATAACTGTCGCCCAATATCTTGCTCTGCTATAGGCTTTCCTTCCATAAACTTTTCTAATTTCTTTAGATCATTTCGAGAATAAAAAGCTATGCAGATACCTTCTTCTCCATCACGACCGGCTCTACCAGTTTCTTGATAATAACCTTCTAAGCTCTTAGGAATGTCATAATGGATAACAAAGCGAACATCAGGCTTATCAATACCCATTCCAAAGGCTATTGTTGCAACTATAACATCAATATCCTCCATAAGGAATTGATCTTGCGTTTTAGAGCGTGTTTCAGAATCAAGACCTGCATGATAAGCAGCTGCTTTTATATCATTAGCAATTAATATTGCTGCAAGTTCTTCTACTTTCTTACGAGACAGACAATATATGATACCACTTTTACCTGAGTGTTGCTTTATGAAACGGATAATCTGCTTATTTGTGTCATCTTCATTTTTCTTAAAGCGTACTTCATAATAAAGGTTAGGGCGATTAAAAGAACTCTTAAATTCTAAACACCCTTCTATGCCTAAGCTGCGCACAATATCCGTTCGTACCTTATCGGTTGCTGTCGCTGTAAGAGCTATGATAGGAGCTTTACCTATTTCGTCGATAGCTGTGCGTATCTTACGATATTCTGGACGAAAGTCATGTCCCCATTCTGAAATACAATGAGCCTCATCTATAGCATAAAAACTAACTTTTATAGTTTTTAAAAAAGCTATATTATCTTCTTTATTAAGCGACTCTGGAGCAACGTATAATAACTTTGTTTTACCTACTCTAATATCATTTCTTACACTATCTATTTCTGCTTTCTTAAGAGAAGAATTAAGGAAATGTGCAACACCATCAGTTTCACTTATACCGTTTACAACATCTACCTGATTTTTCATCAATGCTATAAGTGGAGAAACTACGATAGCCGTTCCTTCCATAATAAGTGAAGGTAGCTGGTAACATAGGCTCTTTCCTCCACCTGTAGGCATTAATACAAAAATATCATTGCCTGCAAGAAGATGAAGAATAATAGACTCTTGCTCACCCTTAAAGTTGTCGAAACCAAAGAAATGTTTCAGTTTTTCAATAAGATTTACCTCTTTAATCATTGTAAATAGATTAATGTTTTTGCTATCTTTATATTAGAGTTGAAACAAACTTTTTTATATGTAGTAACATAACTACATACTTAGAATATCTTTATTTATTTAAAAACCTTAGAATTACATCTTTTTGAGATGTGACTTATTTAGCTGTGCTATAACGTAATCTTTAGTTACTTCAAAATTTTTAATGTTTTGTGATGGAATTTCAAACATAGCGTCCATCATTACTGACTCTACTATTGAACGTAAACCACGTGCTCCGAGCTTATATTCTACAGCTTTATCTACAATATAATCAAGAGCCGAATCAGTAAAGCTCAGCTTAATGCCATCCATATCAAAGAGTTTTATATACTGTTTTACTATAGAGTTTTTAGGCTGTACTAATATTCGGCGTAAAGCATCTCTGTTTAAAGGAGTGAGATAAGTAAGTACTGGTAAACGACCAATAATTTCAGGAATTAATCCAAATGATTTTAGGTCTTGTGGCAATACATACTTCATTAAATCTTCTTTATCTATCTTAGCTACATTTTGTACAGAATTATATCCCACAACATGAGTGTTTAAGCGTTGAGCTATTTTGCGTTCAATTCCGTCAAAAGCACCACCACAGATAAATAATATATTCTTAGTATCTACATGAATATAATCTTGATCAGGGTGCTTACGTCCTCCCTTAGGAGGTACATTAACTATAGTTCCCTCGAGTAATTTTAACATGCCCTGCTGTACGCCTTCACCACTAACATCACGGGTGATGCTTGGGTTATCGCTTTTACGGGCTATCTTATCTATCTCGTCAATAAAAACAATACCACGCTCTGCAGCGGCTACATTATAATCGGCTACTTGGAGTAAACGTGATAAGATACTCTCAACGTCTTCACCTACATAACCTGCTTCTGTAAACACTGTAGCATCGACAATAGTAAATGGGACTTCAAGCAATTTAGCAATGGTACGTGCTAAAAGGGTTTTACCAGTGCCTGTAGAACCTACCATAATAATATTGCTTTTTTCTATTTCTACGCCATCATCTTTCTTCTGCTGTTGTAAACGCTTGTAATGATTATATACAGAAACAGATAGGTATCGTTTAGCCTCATCTTGTCCTATTATATATTCATCGAGATATTTTTTTATTTCTTGTGGTTTTGGGACTTTCTTAAGATTTATTTTCTTATTATTATCTGATGATGTATGTTCTTCTGATACTATGCCAGATTGCATAACTATTCGATAAGCCTGCTGAGCGCAATCATTACATATAAATCCATGAAGACCATTTATAAGAAGTTTTACGTCCTTTTCACTTCTACCACAAAAGCTACATTTATTCAAAGCCATTAAATACTTATTATTTTTTACGTACAAGAACCTCGTCTATCATGCCATAAGCCTTTGCCTCTTCTGCTGTCATCCAGTAGTTACGATCACTATCGTTCCAAACTTTTTCAAAAGGCTGATGCGAATGGGTGCTGATTATTGTATAAAGTTCTTTTTTAAATTTTTGAATTTCCTTTGCTTCTATTTCTATATCAGAAGCCTGACCTTGCACACCTCCCAGCGGCTGATGTATCATTACACGGCTATGAGGTAAAACCGAGCGTTTCCCTTCCTGACCAGCTACAAGTAAAACAGCTCCCATAGATGCAGCCATACCAGTACAAATAGTAGCAACATCGCTAGAAATAAATTGCATTGTATCATAAATGCCAAGCCCTGCTGTAACGCTTCCTCCAGGGGAGTTTATATATATAGAAATGTCTTTACCTGAATCAACTGAGTCGAGGTAAAGCAGCTGTGCCTGTAGAGTGTTGGCAGTATAATCGTCTATCTGAGTACCTAAAAAAATGATACGATCCATCATAAGACGTGAAAATACATCCATTTGGGTAACATTTAGCTGACGTTCCTCTAAAATGTAAGGATTAAGATACTGATTTTGAGTTTTTATAACATCATCTATAACCATACCACTCATTCTGAGATGTTGTGTGGCATATTTGCGAAAATCATTCATGTTTTATTTATACCTTTTGTTTAATTAGACAAATAGAGATTACTGACCTCTCCGCTTTATCTTTATGTGTTAGTGTTAAAGATTATGCCAAAAGTTATGACATAACCTATTATACTTAACACAAAGATAACGAAAAAATCGGTAATCTCTATATATTATAAAGGATTATTTTCTAAAAAATATATTATTTGCCGTTTACCAGTTTGTTAAACTCATCAAGGCTCACAGTCTTTTTATTCAATTTAACAACGCCTTTCAGCTTATCAGCGAGCTTACGTTCGAGAGCAGCTTCTACAAAAGAATCAACATTTTCATGTTTCTTTAGCATTTCGTCAGCATAATTATTTAAATATTCATCAGGAACATTAGTCATGCCATATTGTGCAAACTGAGTTCGAGCCATTTGGATAGCACTCTCGCGGACATCTTTATCTTCTACCTTAATATCATTAGCTTCAGCAAGATGCTCTTTTATTAGATGCCATGTAAGCTCTTTTATACTACCCTCATAGTTCTTTTCAACAAAATCAGCTCCCTTATCTTTATTATTAGCTATCATAATGCGTTTAAGCAAAGCTTCAGGGAACTCTAACTTCCCAACCTTCTTTTCCATGTGAGAACGAAGATCTTGGATAAACTTATAATTAGAATCGATTTCAAGCTGAGAAGCTAATCCGTCTGCGATGACTTTGCGAAAAGCTGCTTCGTCTTCTATTTTAGCATCTTTACCATAAACGTTTTCCCATAATTCCTTATTATTCTCAGCCTTAACGAAACGAGAAATCTCTGTAATTTGATAAGAGAAGTCGCCTGTATGGTTAGCTATTTCTTCTTTATTAATCTTTAACAAAGATGATACTTCTGTGTCGTTGTCTGGATATGCTGCGCGTGGATTCCAAGTTATAATATCACCTAACTTGGCACCTTTAAATAAGTTCTTCTGATCTTCTACTTTAATGTATTGTGGCATTAATACTGCACCCTCTACCGTTATACCTCCTTCGAGAGTATTGCCATTTGCATCTAATTCGCGGAGATCTCCTTTTAACATATCACGCTTTTCTATATCAAAATCTTCTGCTTTGTCATAATGACCTGCACGATTTTGATACATTTCCACTTGTTGATCTATTAATTTGTCATCTACTTCTATTTCATAAAAGTCTATTTTATCTTTACCGCTTAATGCTGCTTTAAATTCAGGAGCAATTGCAAGATCAAACATAAAAGTATATGGAGCTTCTTTTTCTAAGTCTACTGCCCCTTGTTTTTCAGAAGCCATTGGCTGACCTAATACCTGAATTTTATTATCAACAATATACTTCTGCAAATTCTCTCCAAGAAGTTTATTAACAACATCCATTTTAATTTGTGTGCCATACTGACGTTTAAGCAGCCCCATAGGAACTTGTCCTGGACGGAAACCGGGAATGTTTGCGCGCTTGCGATAGTCCTTTAGAGTTTTATTTACCTCTTCCCTATAGTCTGCTTCTTCTACAGTAATGGTCATCAAACCATTAATTTTGTCTGGATTTTCAAATGAAATATTCATTTTTAGATGTTTATTATATTATTTATTATTATTATTAAAACCGTATTTTACATAAAAGCACATAATATGCCATAGACCATTATAAAGTGCAAAGATAATGATTTTTTAATTGACAGCCAATTTATTAATGTCTAAAAACAATATACCCTGACTTAACCTTATTTATTTTCTATTCTAATTATCTTATTATATT
>NZ_ADFQ01000097.1:0-1344 GCF_000177355.1 Prevotella amnii CRIS 21A-A | reverse complement strand
TAAGGAACAAGACACTCGTCGAATATTACATCAGTGTTATGAAGCGGTATTCAAAGAAACTGCTGAGTATCACTGATATAGTAGTGGCTGACGCATTCTTCTCCACCTCCACGTTCGAGAAGGGCATGTCGGAGCTTGGCTTCTATCTAGTTAGCCGCTTCCGTGACAACGCTTGTCTGCATTAAATTCCCAAGAGGGAAAAGAGGCGTGGACGACCAAGAGTCAAGGGAGACAAAATTGACTTGGCAAACCTCAACCTCTCATGCATGGAAGAACTGCACATTGATGGACTGGACGGAAAGGCGTACACCCTCGAGGCTTATGCCAAGGCTCTGAAGAAGAGGGTGCAACTTGTCATCTGGCGAATGCCCAGTGGAAAGTGCAAGTTGTTCTTCTCGACAAAACTCTCAATGACGGGTGAGGAAGTATTGAAGACATACCGAACTCGTTTCCAGATAGAGTTCTGCTATCGCGACAGCAAGCAGTTTACGGGACTTATGGATTGTCAGGCAAGACACAAGAGCCAGCTGGACTTTGCGTTCAACGCATCGTTCGCCTCACTAAATGCCGCCAAGGTCTTCATGAAAGACAATGGCATGGATAATTCCATGGCAAAAGTTAAGTCGTTGATGTTCAATGCGAACTATACGAAATTAATTTTCGACATGTCCCGATGCCGACCGAACCGAACTTTAATTAGTAAGATTGTCAAAGAACTCATTGGCTGGCAGCCTAAGGCTGCGTAGCCATATACTCAAATTTTAACGAACTATAGATCTAACTACATAACTACATTAAAGGTAAAGCGGTGAAAGAGAAAGGATTAATGAGTAGTTACAATATAGGATATACAGAAACTACAATATGACTACTTTTCTAAAGGTATGCTGCGTTTTGGCATATCCAGTATGTAACTTTGCAACCAAAATAAATTAAAGATTTATAAACTTATGCCAAATTTGATATATTGCTGGGAGGAATTCTATCGCATATCTCCTAAGAATAGTAAGATGATAGAATGTTCAGCTACGGGAACACATCCGTGGAAAGTTTGCTATAACAGAAGAGTAGTAGGCGACTTCTATAGGTTGGAAGGTGGACAAGAAGTTCTCTTTGCATGGACAAGCAAAGGCTTTTGTTTTTCTGAATACGGAGGAGATAATTGGCAAATGGTATACCCAGATACCCCTTTTCGCATGACTCAGGAATTACAGAAACTTTTTAAAATCGAAAGAAATAATATGAGTAACAAAGAATTATTAAACAATGAAGAACTAATAGAAAAGATAACTAAAGAAGCATGGCCTGAGGTGTTTTCCTCTATTCCTTGGAATATATCTCTGA
>NZ_ADFQ01000098.1:0-57532 GCF_000177355.1 Prevotella amnii CRIS 21A-A | reverse complement strand
ATTTTATATACTTTACAGCACTATAAAAAGCAAACAGGAGAAAGAACAATATAAAAAAAAGAGACAATATCAAATTGTCTCTTTGATGCGCTCCAGGATGGGCTTGAACCAACGACCCCCTGATTAACAGTCAGGTGCTCTAACCAACTGAGCTACTGAAGCAGAATACTTATATCCTTTAAGCGATTGCAAAGGTACAGAGTTTTCTACTTTCTACCAAACTTTTTAGCAAAAAAATATCCTTTTAATGTGTTTTTTTCTAAAATGGATAATCAAAAGGTAGGTATCACAATATATATATGTACTTTTGCAGTACATATACCTATCACAATACACAATAACACAAAAATATGGTTTTGGTAAAGAAAAATATTAAATTATGAGAAAATATATTATATCATTAACATTATGCTTGCTTACACTCGGATTAGCAACTGCACAAACAAAAACAGACAAAGAGCACAACTTTAAAGTGGCTAAAAACATTGAAACATTTTCATCTATCTACAAATACTTAGATATGATGTATGTAGATACGCTAAATGCAGATGAGGTGGTAGGAAATAGTATTAACTATATGTTACGCTCACTCGACCCATACACTGTATATTACCCCGCTGAAAATGTTAAAGATCTTAACCTTATGATAACAGGAAAATATGCTGGAATAGGGGCTATAATACGATATGACTTAGCACTTAAACGCGTAACTATAGAAGAACCATATGAAAATATGCCTGCAGCAGAAGTAGGATTAAAGAAAGGAGATGTTTTGCTATCTATTGATAATATTGATATAAGAAACAAAGATACCAAGTTTGTTAGTGAACATCTGCGCGGAGACGCTGGCACAAGTTTTATTCTAAAGATTATAAGACCTACAAATAACAAAATAATAAAACTAAAAATTACACGTAAAATGATACAAATGCCAGCTGTACCATACTATGGATTACAGGAAAATGGTATAGGATATCTAAGCCTAAAACAATTTACTACCGAATGCTCTAAAGAGGTTAGAAGAGCTTTCATCGATATGAAAAACAAAGGAATGAAAAAGTTTGTACTCGATTTGCGTAACAATGGTGGTGGATCTTTACAAGAAGCTATAAACATCGTAAACATGTTTGTACCTAAAGGAATTACACTGGTTAAAAACTTAGGCAAACTAAAAAGTGCAAACAGAGAATATAAAACTACTGTAGAACCAATAGATACTGTTATGCCTATTGTTGTTTTAGTAAATGAAGAAACTGCCAGTTCAAGTGAAATTACAAGCGGCTGTCTACAAGATTTAGACCGAGCTGTAATATTAGGCACACGAACATACGGAAAAGGTTTGGTGCAAACTACTATAGACCTGCCTTATAATGGAAACTTAAAACTAACTACTGCTAAATATTACATACCAAGTGGCAGATGCATACAAGCCATTAACTATAAACATAATAAAGGAGGATACATGGAACACGTACCCGACTCACTTACAAGAGAGTTTCATACCCAAAAAGGACGTATAGTAAGAGATGGCGGAGGAATTAAGCCTGATATAGAAATAAAACCTGACTCACTACCTAACATCGCTTTTTATCTTGCATCTACAGGGCAAGATTCTACAGAGACTATGCATAACTGGGAAATGAAATACATTAAAAATCACCCTTATATAAGTGATGCAAAAACTTTCAATATTACAGATGCTGACTACAACGACTTCAAAGAAAGTGTTATAAAAAGTGGGTTTAAATATGATCGCGAAAGCAAAAAATATTTAGAACAGTTAGAAAAACTAACCAAATTTGAAGGCTATTACGAAGATGCAAAGCCTGAATTTGAAGCACTAAAGAAAAAGCTAAAGCACAACATAGCAAAAGACCTCGACTTTAATAGCAACATTTTAAGACAAATTTTAAGTGCTAACCTCGTGCGTGTGTACTATTATCAGCGAGGAGGAATAGAAAATTCTCTTCAGTGGGATAAGCAATGGAAAAAAGCTAAAGACATCTTAAACAACATCAAAGAGTACAACAACATTCTTAAAATAGCCAATTAACTATCATAAAAGACTTACTTTCATAGCATACTATAAAGCACCTCAAATGTGTAAATATAACCACATTTGAGGTGCTTTATTTGTCATAACAATAAACAAAAAAATATATATACAACACAAACGCTTACTCTTCACTGGCTTTTACAATAAAACATAATCCCTATACCACTTACATCATATAGGCTATTTGGTAAAATTACATGCTTTAGTAAGGCAGATTTTTTACTACCTTTACCAAGGGAAGCACCTTTTCCTTTAAGCACTATTATGGACTTCTCTTACAAATATCATAAACATCTACACCACAGCAACGTAGTTAACAGCTATACACCCATGAAATAATACCATAAAAATAGAGGCTTGCATCTAAAAATGCAAGCCTCCATAATATTATTTTAATATGAAGTTTTACTTCTGCTTTACAAAAGAATACTGCCCTGTAATATCATTGAAGTAAACAGTATAAGTACCTTTCTTGTACATTATATTATCATTACCTCCTGCTCCATAAGGGAATGTTTTACCACCCCAGTTATGAGCCCAGCTATTATCTGTAGCAAACTTTAATCCACCTTTATCAGGAGCATCTTCTTTAAGCTCTATGGTAGCCTTCCAATCATGGTTGTAATCTTTAGAACCTAAAGCTG
The DNA here is from genome assembly GCF_000177355.1 of Prevotella amnii CRIS 21A-A. Taxonomy (NCBI): domain Bacteria; kingdom Pseudomonadati; phylum Bacteroidota; class Bacteroidia; order Bacteroidales; family Prevotellaceae; genus Prevotella; species Prevotella amnii. Next base: position 54,832 of record NZ_ADFQ01000098.1, on the reverse strand, counting down.
TCATAGGAGTTTGGCTTTCTGGCTTCCATTGCTCTGCACCATAACTACCAGGAATAAACATCTTAGGATAAACAGATGTTGGAGCTGTACCCTTATACTCTTCTACTGTCAACTTCTCATTCTTAGTATCTAAAGTTACAGTATAATAGCCAGGTTTAGGTACCATTATATTACCACCATCTTTCTTCTTAAATTCACCAAAAGAACTACCCTGTCCAAACTGATCATCCCAATTGTTTAGATTCTTCTTTACTTTAAAACCTTTACCGTTCAAATATCCTGTCCAAGATATAACGCCTTTACCTGTCTTAGCATCATACTTATGATCGCCTAAAGGCAACAATGGGATATGATCACTCCAATTATGTTCACCAATACCATCACCTATCATATACCAAGTTTCAATAGGAGCTTTAGCAAGAGCTACATAATAAGGCTTAACCTTTATCATTATAGGCTTTGAAAATAAAGTATCACCTTCAAATACAGCAAAAGTACGAGCATAAAGGTCTAAGCTCCCAATAGGCTCCTTTTCAGAATAGCGCTTCAGTTCCTGAATAGCCTTAGCAAGCTCTTTCACTGCTACTGCATGATGTAATGAGTGAGTGTTTCCACCTACATTAGCATAATCGGCAATAACACTACCTTGATTATCTACCTTATCTGTAGCCAACTTCCATTTATTAGAAGCAGAAAACTGCATTCCATACTCTACTTCTGCCCTAAAACCATATTTTGGCTGCTCCCAAGTAAACTTTAAGCTGTCTTGAGTAGCTAAATCCACAACATAGTTAGCATATCCTGGAGTATTCAAAATAAACTCTTTAGGTGTTTGCAATGTAGGATTATCTTCCATATCCTTATCACAAGCAGAAAATAATGCAACACCTGCCAAAAGAGCTAAGGATGTTTTTAATATTGTCTTCATAATTAATTGTCTTTTAATGTTTAAAGTTATTTTATAAGCCATTATTAATAACCAGGATTCTGCTTAAGATTTTCAGCATTAGCATTTAGATCTGTAGTAGGTATTGCAAACAAATTTAAGTGTGCATCTATATTACGACCTTCCTTTACGCCGCCTTTCCATGCCCAGTTATAATTGTTATTACCACCATAGTATCCAAAACGAATAAGTGTTGTACGGCGTAACCCTTCAAAATAGAATTCTCTACTCCATTCATCACATATTTCTCTCATCGTATAACTATCCTTTTTCTCAGCATGAGCACGCTCACGCAAGTCGTTTAAATACTTAATACCATCAGCTGTAGGTGTATCATTATTAGCACGTGCTGTAGCTTCAGCATATATTAAATAAGCCTCAGCAGAACGCATTAAGAAGAAATCTGCATCTGAGAAAGTAGAACTAGATCCAGGAGTACCATCAGTTTTAAAGTTGTTAAATTTACAAACAGCATAACCATTAGTAAAGATTGCTACGCCATCTTTATTGTCTCCATTATCTAATTTTCTACCTTTTGCGTCGAAGATAGCACGGTCGTCTTTTGCTTTTTTAGGCATCTCACAAGCAGAAACTTCAGGTGCATTATCTTTTGGGAAAAACTTTTCTACAAGATCCTTACGCATACGGTTACCACCCCAACCTTGTGTTGTACCATTACCTGGTACTGATTCGCTCTTTACATGAACATTTGCATCGTTACAACCTGCTATTAAGAAAATAGTAGTAGCCCATGAAGTTGTCTTTAAACCATCTTGTAACACTGGTAATATGGCTTCTACAGATGAACCATTCTCGCCATTATCACCCATAAACAGTTGCTGATATGCCGTCCAACCATTCTTAGCTTCTCCAGTATAAAGTTTGTGAGGAGAATCAATTACTTTCTTAGCATACTCAGCTGCAGCATGCCAATCTGGTTTACCTGTATAAACTTCAGCATTTAGATATAAACGTGCTAACAATAACCATGCTGCTGTCTTATCTACTCTACCGTATTCAGGATCAGTAGATGTTTTTACTTTAGGCTCGCTTAGCTTTGGTTCTACCTCATTTTTGAGCTCTTCTAACAGCCATTTATAAAGCTCGGCACGCTCTACACGCTTTGGCTTTTCACTAGATATTTCTGTAGAAAATGGCACATTTCCCCAGCCATTTAGTAAATAAAAATATTCCAAAGCACGAATAAAACGTACTTCTGCTGTCATTGTAGCATCATGAGTTCCAAAATCTTTCAAATATTGATTACAGAAAGTAATACCTGTTGTCAATCGATAATAGAAACCACGGAGCATAGGGTGAGATGCATCATAGCTGTTAAAATTGAAGTTAGCAATACCTTCATCTCCCCATGCACATATAGCCTCATCAGTGGTAAGCTCTTCAGAATTGAATAGCTGACGTACAAATCCACTGGTACCACCATCAATACCATCTACATCGCAATCGCCAGTAGCACCACCATTACCAGCTAAGGCTAAGTTAGCATAACACTTATTGAAAGCTGCATCAGCACTAATCTTTTCTTTTGTTTTTAGGTTTGGATCTTTTGGTGTAACATTTAAATCACCTACACAACTAACCAATCCTACTGTCATCAACAAAAATGATGCAGAAAATATATGTTTAAAATTAATCTTCATAGTTATATTTATTTTTATTCTCTATTTTTTCTATAAGCTAATTAAAAATTCAAGTTAAGACCCATTATAATAGAGAATGGACGTGGATATAGATTGTTATCAATACCATTATAAACTTCAGGATCTATACCATCATATTGAGTTACAGTAAACACATTATTAGCTGTTAGATATACACGCCCTGATAGCTTATTACACTTTCTGCTTGGGAATAAGTTGCTAAAAGAATAGCCTAAAGTAATATTATCCAACTTTAAGAAAGATGCGTTTTGTACCCAACGATCTGACAAAATAGCTTTTGTATCATAAGACTGCCAGTTGAAAGGAACATTATAAGAAGGACGATTATAAAGAACTTTATCTTGGAAGAAGATGTTACTCTTAGCCATACTTTCTGCAGAAGAGAACATATCAGTATAAACATAATTACCAATACTTGCTCTAAGGGCAAACCCTAAGTCCCAGTTTTTATATTCTGCACGAGAAGCAAAACCCATAGTAACAGGAGCTGCAGGTGATTTATAATAATACTTATCATCATCAGTTATCTGCCCGTCTTTGTTACGATCGACAACCACACCTTCTATAGGCTTACCATTTTTATCATAAGCTTGTTGGAAAACATGGAAAGCATTGATAGTATTACCTACGTGTTGTCCTTGTATATTGTTAGCATTACCAGCCTTAATACCACCAGTAGGAACAAAATATTTAGGATCATTGCTACCATTAAGATTTAGTATTTTGTTATCGTTATATGTTATGTTGTAATCCATAGTCCAGTTAAAATCCTTCTGGCTTACAGCTAACCAATGTATAGTAGCCTCAATACCAGTATTACGCATAGACCCGATATTGCTCAACACAGTGTTTTTAAAGTTTTGTAAAGCAGCTACAGTAGTTACGTTTAGCAGATCGGTAGTTTTACGATAGTACCAATCAATAGTTCCTGTTAGGTGCTGTCCTAAGACACCCCAATCTAAACCAACATTATAAGAAGTAGTAGTTTCCCATTTCAAGTCTGGATTATAAGCTTCAGGACGAGCTAAAGATCCATCACCTGTTATTTTATAGAAAGAATCAGCACCTTTATTTAAACCATATACAGCAAAATAGCTATAATCTCCGATACCTTCTTGCTGACCTGTCTTACCCCAAGATAGACGTAGTTTTAAGTCGGATAACCATTTAGTATCCTTTAAGAAAGCCTCGTCTTTCATCTTCCAAGCAAAAGCGAAAGAAGGGAATAATGCCCAATGCTGTCTAAAGCGAGAAGATCCATCTTCACGAACAGTAGCAGTAAACATATAACGACCATCCATTAAAGAGTAGTTAGCACGTCCAAAGAAAGATACTAAGAAGTTTTCTGTTTCATATAATTTATTATTTTCATTTATCTTCTTCAATTCTGAGTCTTTAATATCTTTTGGATCTTTTCCACCATAAATTCTGTTTGTTCTTGGGTATATACCATAAAAAGAGCTTTTCTGATTATGCCAGAAATGTGCCCATTCATAACCACCCATAACATCAACATGTTGCTTTAGTTTATCATTGAAATCGTGGAAATACTGAGCATACATAGACAATTGAGAGTTAACTTTCTCTTGTTTTTCCCATCCATGTGAACCATAATAAACAGCCTGTGGAGAAGCAGGGTCAACATCTGTCCATTGCTTACCATACGCTTTATCTATACCTGCAGTAAGGTGTAAGCGCAAGTCTTCAAAGCCATGTACTTTATAGTCGATATCTGCACTACCTAAGAAGTCTCTACTAATAGCACGGTCGTTTTTAAGATCAAGAATAGACATTGGGTTTTTTGTACCCAAAAAATAACAAGTTTTAGCCCAAGTAGGATCATTTAAAGCATCACCATTATCTAACCATTGGAAATATCCTTTAAAGTTTTTATAATCATCAGCTTTTGACATTATAGCCTGTGTAGGATCAAACATACGTGCAGCGCCTATAGCATCACCATCAGCATAACGATTTCTTGTCCACATAACCTTTGCATTCAAGTTAACACGTAAATGGTCTTGAAAGAAAGAAGGGTTCAAATTAAGAGCCCCTGTAAAACGCTCAAAATTACTTGTCTTAATAACACCATCTTGATTAGTAAAACCTGTACTAACGCGGAAAGGTAAACGCGAAGCTATAGTGCCTGAAACAGCTACATTATGATCATGTCCTAATGCTGTGCGCTGTATTTCTCTCTGCCAGTCGGTATTAGCTTTACCTAAAACGCCATAAGCCTTGCTATCTTTACCAAAAAGCCCTTCAATGAACTTACGATATTCGTTGCCATCCATTACTTTAAGGTTATTATGTACCATACTAACCGTCATGCTACCATTATAAGATACCTTTAAGCCTTTACGTCCTTTCTTTGTTGTAATAATGATAACACCATTAGAACCACGCGAACCATAAATAGCTGTAGCAGATGCATCTTTTAACACATTGAACGACTCAATATCCTGTGGGTTAACCAAAGATAAAGGATTGCTAACACCCTTTATACCAGTTTGGTCCATTGCCACACCATCAATAACTATTAATGGATTGTTTGAAGCATTGAGCGAAGAGCCACCACGCACACGAATAGTAGCACCACTACCAGGTGCACCACCGTCACTAACGACATTCACACCAGCTACCTTACCTGCTAACATATCCTGTGGATTAACCACAAGACCTTTATTTTTAGCATCTGGTTTCAATGCAGCTACCGAACCTGTCAAATCACTCTTCTTAACAGCACCGTAACCGATAACCACAACTTCGTTCATCTGCTTAGCAACATCTTCTTTCATTACTAAATTAAGCCCATCAGAAGCATTTACATGCTGCTTTTTAAAGCCAATGTAAGAAATAGTAAGTGGCGTACCTGGAGCCACATTCAAAACAAAGTTACCATCGATATCGGTGGTTGTACCCTTAGAAGTACCATCAACAATAATTGATGCGCCTATGATAGGCTCACCAGAAGCATCTTTTACATGTCCCTTGATTGTTGATTGCGCAAAAGCGCTAGCAGAAATAACCAACCCCATTATTATGGAGGCTAATCTACTAGGAAAGTTAAACTTACCCTTTTTCATCTTGTTGTCTTTAAGTTATTGTTATTTTATTATTGTAGTAATCTTACTTAGACTGTAGTAGTAATAAGGATCATAAAAGATCTATATCTACTGCAAAGATATACAAGGGGGCAATATTAATATTCATTTTCATCTAACTATTTCTGTTTTTACATGTGCAATCGTTTGCATAGTTAAAATATAATAAAGCATTTGACATGCGTCAATGACTATAACTAATTTATGTATTTTTGTCATGGCTTTATGATAAAGCTCTAAATAACGCAGAACCGTATGACCAAACAGGCTAAAGTCACAATGAAAGATATTGCAAAGAACCTCGGAGTATCCGTGGCTACGGTATCGCGTGCTCTAAAAAACAATCCACGCATTTCAACGGAAAAGCGCGAAATGATAAAGCAATATGCTTACGAGCATAATTTCACTCCCAATATCTTAGCAGAAAACTTACGCAAAAACAGGCTTAAGACAATGCGTGTTATAGGTGTCATTCTGCCTCAATGTACGCATTATTATTTTTCTTCTATTCTTTCCGGCATAGAAGAAGTTTCCTTTCAACGTGGCTATTTGCTAATAGTAGCCCAAAGTAATGAAGACTTTGACAGGGAGGTTAGCATCTGCCAATCGTTTATAAAGATACAGGTATGTGGTGTTATCGTATCTCAATCGAAGCATACTACTAATGCTAATCATTTCAAACAATTATTAGCAAACGATATTCCTCTTGTGTTTTTCGACAGAATTAGTACCAGTATAAAGGCAAGTATGGTAGTAGTAGACGACTATATGGGGACGTTTACTGCTGTTACACACCTTATAAATACGGGTTGTAAACGCATAGCTTTTTATGGTACAACTGTAGATTTAGAAATAGGTAAGAATCGTTATAATGGTTATCACGATGCTTTGCGTAAGCATGGATTGTCTATAGATAAGGCTTATATTAAGCGATGCGACAATCGTGAAGATGCCGAAGCTATAACCCCTTCCTTGTTAAATCTTCCTTCTCCCCCTGATGCTTTCTTTGCAGTCAATGACGATACAGCCATAGGCATTCTTTACGTTTGTAAGCATTTGGGGTATAAGATTCCTGAAGATATTTCCATTTGCGGTTTCACCAATGGTCAGCGCGCTATAGCTTGCGACCCTATGCTCACGACAGTGGAGCAACGTGGAGTAAAAGTAGGTGAAGAGGCTGCTAACATCTTAATAGATAAAGTAGAAGGTATCATACCAAAAGACAGAGTAGAAAAGCGCATTATTCGTACTCGCTTAATACTTCGAGGAACGACAAAGCGTCTTAACGACTCTATTACAAACAAATAAGAAAACAAATATAATATAAAGAAAACAAATAAAACTATCATGAATCAGAAACCTAATCTTAGTTTTTGGCAATTATGGAACCTTAGCTTTGGCTTCTTTGGAGTGCAGATAGCATACTCTTTGCAGAGTGCTAATATCTCACGTATTTTTGCCACTCTTGGTGCCGATCCTCACAATCTTAGTTATTTTTGGGTACTTCCTCCTCTTATGGGTATCTTAGTGCAGCCCATAGTAGGTACTCTATCCGACAAGACGTGGACACGCTTTGGGCGTCGCATACCTTATTTATTTATTGGTGCAGCAGCCGCAGTTCTTGTGATGTGTCTGCTTCCTAATGCAGGTTCTTTTGGTATGGCTATAAGCACTGCGATGGTGTTTGGGCTTGTTGCGCTTATGTTTCTTGACACAAGTATTAATATGGCCATGCAACCATTTAAGATGTTAGTGGGCGATATGGTAAATGAAGAGCAAAAAGGGTTGGCATATTCCATTCAGAGCTTCCTTTGCAATGCAGGCTCTATAGTGGGCTTTGTGTTCCCTTTCTTCTTTACTTTTATAGGCATTGCTAACACTGCCCCAAACGGTATAGTTCCCGATTCGGTAGTCTATTCCTTTTATATAGGTGCAGCTATTCTTATACTTTGTGTATTATATACCACTGCGAAGGTTAAAGAAATGCCCCCTAAGGAATATGCTAAATACCATAATATAAATACAGAAGAGAATGAAAATAAGACTAATTGGATTACTTTACTAAAAAATGCTCCTGCCACTTTTTGGAAAGTGGGATTAGTACAATTCTTTAGCTGGTTTGCTTTTATGTATATGTGGACTTATACTAACGGTACTGTAGCTGCCAACTGCTGGGGTGTAAACATGTTAGCAAAAAACGCAACCAGTACTATTGGATATCAGGAAGCAGGCAACTGGGTAGGCATTCTCTTTGCCATTCAGTCTATAGGTTCGGTAGCTTGGGCTATGGTACTACCACAGTTTAAAAACCGCAAAACAGCTTATGGGCTATCTTTACTTATTGGGGCTGTGGGCTTTGCTATGACTGCATTTGTAAATAATCAATATTTTATGTTCGTTCCTTTTATCCTTATAGGTTGCGCTTGGGCTGCAATTCTTGCAATGCCTTTTACTTTCGTTACAAACGCCTTGGAAGGTTACGGACATATGGGTGCTTACCTTGGTTTGTTTAATGGAACAATATGCATACCACAAATCATTGCTGCACTAATGGGAGGTGTTCTCTTGTCAGCTGTAGGATCAAGACAAGACTATATGATGATAGTTGCAGGAGTAGCGTTAGCACTGGGAGCATTAAGCGTTAGCATAATAAAAGAACATAAAACAAAGAAATAAACTAAAACAACAGCTCATTTCTTATATGGCAAAAGATTATATTTTTTACATAAAGAAATATAGTTTACAACATAAAAAGATAAGCTCTTTAAAATAAAAATAGATTAAAAATAAAGGAAAAATAGATTAAAAATGAAAAGAAAATAAATTATTTTTCTTGTAGCATAAATATCTTTTATATATTTAAAAGGGTATTAAGCTTTACCTTAAAGGTAATATTTTACCAACAGGTATATAATCTCTTTAGAAACAACATTCTACTAACAACATAACTTAACAGCACAAGTAAAAAGAATATGAAGATACAATTTAATATAGAGTATAGCACTTTTTACGGGCAGGATATTATTCTCAACCTTGTTACTAACAAGCATAAAGGAGAATTAGAAACAGCCCAATACAGAATGCACACCACAGATGGATATCATTGGAGCGTAGAGATAAATAAAGACTTAACTCCTGATACCACCTTAGAATATTTTTATAGCTTAGAGGAAGGTGATAGAGAAACACGTCGTGAATGGGCAGTATTACTGCATCGTGTGGAATTTTCTGCAGAACAAGCCAACACCTATCACGTTTACGATCATTGGAATGTTATACCAGAGAATGCTTTCCTTTATAGCTCTGCAGTTACCAATTGCGTGTTTAACAAAGAGCAGGAAAAGGTTAAGAAGCAAAAGTATAACAAAACTATTACATTAAAAGTGCGTGCCCCACAGCTTGGGACAGGAGATGTGCTAAACATATCTGGCTCTAATCCTTTACTTGGAGCATGGAATGTTAAGAAGGCTTTGCCTATGACACAACATAATATCAACGAATGGGTTATAGACATTAATGCCACTACTCTGCTACCTGGCAGCTTAGACTTTAAGTTCTTTGTAAGTAACAAAGAAAAGAAAAACTATACTCTTTGGGAAAATCGCAACAACCGAACCATAGACGTGATGCCTATGGAAGATGGTCATACTGTTGTTATAGAACTGGAAGAGGCTGATTTTTCTATGCCTCCTGTTCGTGTTGCAGGCACGTTAGTACCCGTATTCTCACTACGTTCTAACAATAGCTTTGGTATAGGCGACTTTGGCGACCTAAAGAAAATGATAGATTGGGTAAGCCTTACAAAACAACGTGCCTTACAAATACTACCTATCAACGACACTACTATTACTCATACATGGACAGACTCTTACCCATACTCATGTATATCTATCTTTGCACTTCATCCACAATATGCTGACCTTACACAACTTCCAGCACTCAAAGACGCAAAGAAAAAGAAACAATACGAAACCGTGCGCAAAGAGCTTAACGCACTTTCACAAATAGACTATGAGCGTGTAAACAACACCAAAACTGCTTATCTACACGATATCTTTGAGCAAGAAGGCAAAAAGACTTTAGAAAGCAAAAAGTTTAAAGATTTCTTTAAAGAAGAACAAGAGTGGTTAGTACCTTATGCACAATACTGCTCGTTAAGAGAAAAGTTTGGCACTGCCGATTTTTCTAAATGGGAAACTAACAAACAATGGAACGAAGCAGATCGCAACGCACTTACCTCTCCAAAAGAAGAAGCTTTCAAAGAGGTATGTTTCTATTATTACGTACAGTTTGTATTAAGCACACAGCTAAAAGAAGTACATGAGTATGCACAAGCACATAACGTAATACTCAAAGGAGATATTCCTATTGGCGTAAACCGCTATGGTTGCGATGTATGGACAGAACCACGCTACTTTAATTTAAACGGACAAGCAGGTGCTCCACCTGACGATTTTTCTATAAACGGACAAAACTGGGGCTTCCCAACCTATAACTGGGACGAAATGATAAAAGATAATTGCAGATGGTGGGTAAGACGTTTTCAAAATATGTCAAAATACTTTGATGCTTATCGCATAGATCATGTACTTGGCTTTTTCCGTATTTGGGAAATACCTATACACTCCGTACACGGATTATTAGGACAATTCTCACCTGCATTAGGTATGAGCCGTGAGGAAGTGGAAGGATATGGACTAAAATGGCAAGAAGAATTCTTCACCGAGCCTTTTATAACCGACTGGATTTTAGATCGTATCTTTGGCGAACACGCTAACGAAGTGCGTAATAAATATATAGAGCCATTATGGGGCGACAGATATAAAATGCGCGAAGCATTTAACACACAACGTAAAGTGGAGGAAGCATTTAAAGGCAAAGAAACCCCTACAGATATATGGATTAGAGATGGGCTCTATGCCCTTATAAGCAACGTCCTTTTTGTACGTGACCACAAAAACTGGCATTTGTTCCACCCACGCATTACAGCACAGCTATCACTAATATATGAGAGCTTATACGACTGCGATAAAGATACCTTTAACCGATTATACAACGATTACTACTATCGCCGTAACAATCAGTTCTGGTATCAAGAAGCTATGAAGAAGCTACCAAAACTAATAAACGCTACACGTATGTTAGTATGTGCAGAAGATTTAGGAATGGTACCAGACTGTGTGGCATGGGTAATGAACGAATTAAAAATACTAAGTTTAGAAATTCAGAGCATGCCAAAAGACCCTAAGGTAAGATTTGGATATTTAGCACAAAACCCATACCGTAGCGTAAGCACTATTTCTACACACGATATGTCTACCTTAAGACAATGGTGGGACGAAGATTGGGATCGTGCACAGGCTTATTTTAATGGTATGTTACAACAAGGAGGACCTGCTCCACACCCACTACCAGGCTGGTTAGCACGAGATATAGTAAGCCGACACCTCAACTCACCTTCTATGCTTTGCATCTTAGGAATACAAGACTGGATGAGTATAGACGAACAGCTTAGGCTTAAAGATGCCAATGCCGAACGCATCAATGTCCCTGCTAATCCTAAACATTATTGGCGATACAGAATGCATATAAGTATAGAAGAACTAATGAATAGACACGATTTCACCAGTAACATAGTAGACTTAGTATGCTCGTCATATAGATAATAACAAAGAAGATTTCGGTACCTTTAAAGGTATCGAAATCTTTAGCAAATAAAAAACATGAAAATAAAACATTACTTTACTGCTGCATTAATTGCATTTTTACTATCAACAGAAGTAAAAGCGCAAACAGTTTTCAACGAGGTAAATTATACTAAAGAAGCTACTACCTTCTGTCTTAACGCACCTTCTAAACCTGTAATACGTCTTTACAAAGACGGGCTATCAGGTAAAGCATATAAAAAGATAAAGATGACAAAGGCAGGAAAAGACCGCTGGACAGCCACCGTAAAAGGCGATCTGAATGGTGTTTTCTACACTTTCAATATAGGCAAAGGAGAAACACCTGGAGTTTTCGCTAAAGCTGTGGGTGTTAATGGGGTACGTGGAGCTATAATTGACCTTAAGAACACTAATCCCATAGGCTGGGAACAAGATAAAAGAGTAACCACAAACAACTTTGCCGACTTAATAATCTACGAAATGCATCATAGAGATTTTTCTATAGATGCCTCATCAGGATTAGTTCATAAAGGAAAATATCTTGCCTTAACAGAAAAGAAAGCTATTAACTATCTAAAGGAATTAGGTATTAACGCCGTACACATATTACCATCGTTCGACTATGCTTCTGTAGACGAAACAAAGCCTAACATTCCACAATATAACTGGGGATACGACCCTCTAAACTACAATGTGCCAGAAGGAAGCTACTCATACGATGCCACACAGCCTGCAAGGCGTATCATAGAATTTAAACAAATGGTACAAGCTCTACATAAAGCTGGCATACGCGTAATCTTAGATGTTGTATATAACCACACCATGGACATTGATAATAGCAATTTTGAACGTACATATCCTAAAGCTTATTATCGCTATAATGAAAACGGAACTCCATGCAATGGCTCTGGCTGCGGTAACGAAACAGCGAGCGAAAAGCCACTCATGCACCAATTTATCTTAGAAAGCGTAAAATACTGGGCTAAAGAATATCACATCGATGGATTCAGATTCGACCTCATGGGAGTACATGATATCAACACTATGAACGAAGTACGCAAACAATTATCAGCTATAGATCCTCAAATATTTATTTATGGCGAAGGCTGGAGTGCTGGTAAATGTGGACTTCCTACAGAACAATTGGCTGTAAAGGCTAACATGACCAAACTTCCTAACATTGCTGCCTTCTCTGACGAATTAAGAGATGCCTTACGTGGACCATTCTCCGATGATCATCAAGCAGGATTTCTTGGAAGAATAAAAGGCTTGGAAGAAAGCATCAAAGCAGGTATAGCAGGCTTTATAAGTCACCCTCAAATAGACTACTCTAAGGTAAATTACACTAAACGTCCATGGGCTATTCAGCCTACACAAATGATATCTTATGTAAGTTGCCACGATGATATGTGCCTTGTAGATCGTATCAAATCATCAATACCTGAAGCACAATATGACCAAGAAGAACTAATAAGATTAGACAAATTGGCTCAAACAGCAGTCTTCACTTCGCAAGGAATACCTTTCATGTTATCCGGAGAAGAAATGTTAAGAGATAAGAAAGGTGTACACAATTCGTATAATTCACCCGACTCTATAAATCACCTTAATTGGAATAACCTGAAAACTTATCCTGATGTTTTCAATTATTATAAAGGACTAATAGCACTTAGAAAGGCTCATAAAGCTTTCCGTTTAGGTGATGCTAACTTAGTACGTAAGCACTTAGAATTCCTACCTTCACAAGACTGTTTAGTGGCTTTCCACTTAAAAAATCATGCAGGTGGCGATAAATGGAAAGACATTTACGTTATACTAAATGGTAGTAACGATCTGAAATCGGTACAGATTCCTGATGGTACTTACACCATTGTGTGTGCAAATGGACAAATAAACGAAAAAGGATTAGGAGAGATGCAAGGAGGAGAAGTAATGATTGACAGACAATCAGCACTGATTTTACACAACTAAATAAATAAAAAAGTAACAATTTGTATAAAGTATACTAATAGTTAAAGTAAAAATAACATTATCATTACTTATATATGCGAAATAACAACTTTAACGACTAACGAAAAAAAGAAATAACATTTAAAACAACACTTTATTATTATAATTATGAAAAAAAGACTATTCATAATCGCAATAACAAGTATGATATTGCTAACTAACAACTCTATGGCGCAGAAAAAAGCCTACATAGACAAGATAGAGCCTACTAACTGGTATGCTGGAATGAACGATCCTTCATTACAACTTATGGTTTATGGCAAGGGAATAAAAACTGCAAATGTTAAAATAGATGGTTGCAACGCACAGCTCGACTCTATTGTTCGTTTAGACTCACCAAACTATCTCTTCCTATACCTAAACCTTTCACAGGCTAAGGCAGGAATGATAAAACTACACTTTAACAACAAAGGAAAGAAAATAACCATTCCTTACGAGCTGAAAACACGTCAAATGGCAGGTGCAGACCACAAGGGGTTTGATAATAGCGATGTGCTTTATATGCTTATGCCAGATAGGTTCGCTAACGGAAATCCTAAAAACGATATTGTAAAAGGTATGCGAGACCAGTTCTGCGACAGAAAAGCTCCAAGCCTAAGGCATGGAGGTGATCTCGCAGGTATTCGCCAACACCTCGATTACTTCAAACAATTAGGCGTAACTGCACTATGGTTTACCCCTGTGCTGGAAAATGATATGCCTGCAGATAACGGCACTAACAGTTCGTATCACGGATATGCTACAACAAACTACTATAAAGTAGATCCTCGCTTTGGAACAAACGAAGAATACCGTAGCCTCATAGAAGAAGCTCATAAAAAAGGCTTAAAGGTAGTTATGGACATGATATTTAACCATTGTGGAAGCTATCACCCTTGGAACGAAGATGCACCTTCAAAAGATTGGTTTAACAACCCTCATTACGGACTTCAAACATCTTACAAACTCAATTCTATATTAGATCCTTACGCAAGTAAAGTGGATTTTGAAGAAACTACTAATGGCTGGTTTGTACAAAATATGCCAGATCTTAATCAAAAAAATCCACATGTCATGAAATATCTTACACAAAACTCGCAATGGTGGATAGAGTATGCTGGTATTGATGGCATAAGAATGGATACATATCCATATGCAGATCGTGATGCAATGGCTCAGTGGATGAAATCTATTAACACTGAATATCCTAATTTCAACACCGTTGGAGAAACTTGGTGTATAGAACCTGCATACACTGCTTCATGGCAAAAAGACAGCAAATTAAATAATAAAAACAGCTATCTTAAAACTGTTATGGACTTCGCTTTCTTCGATCGCATAAACAAAATAAAGCACGAAGAAACCAACCAATGGGAAAGTGGATTCGCGGGAATATACAATACCTTAGGACTCGACTTTCTATACGCTAACCCAAGTAACGTACTTGCGTTCATAGAAAATCATGATACTGACCGTTTCTTAGGTAATGGAAAAGATTCTACAGCCTTAAAACAAGCATATGCCTTGCTACTAACCATGAAACGCATTCCACAGCTTTATTATGGCACAGAAATACTTATGAACGGTACAAAGAACATTACTGATGGATATGTTCGTTGCGATTTCCCCGGTGGTTTTGCAGGAGATGCTAAAAACAAATTTACCAAAGAAGGACGAACTGATGCAGAAAACGCTATGTTTGACTGGACTTCAAGATTACTTCACTGGAGAAAAGGCAACGAGATCATAAGCAAAGGTACACAAACCCAGTTTGTTCCTCTGAACGGAATATATGTTTTAGTGCGTCAATATGGTGGAAAAACTGCTATGACCATAGAAAATGGTAACAGAAAAGAAGCTCAACTTCAAGTTAAACACTATGCTGAAATAATAAAGAAAGCTACTACTGCTACAGATATTCTTACAGGACAAAAAGTGGATCTTACAAAAAATATCACACTTCCACAAAGAGGTGTTATGGTGTTAGCTTTCTAAACAAAGAAAAAAAACTTTATCTCTTTAAAATAAAGAAGAAATATATAAAACTAATAAAATAAGATTTTCCTTTTATATTTCTATTAGTTAAAACTAAAATATCACACAAACATTGCTCGAAGCCCTTACAAAAGAATAGGACTTCGAGCTTTATTTCCAAGCATAAAGATAAATAAAATACAATCTTTTACTACTATTCTTGCAGCATAAAAAAAGGCTAAGCATACGTTAATTATCAATGCTCAGCCTTTTGCTATATAATTATTTATGTAGTTTTTGTTTTATAATTCTAATTCCAATCCTATCATAAGCTCTTCAGGTGCAAAACGTAACCCAAAACCGCTTTCACCTATATTAGGCTCTTCCCCACTATGATAGTTATCACGAAAGCCTGCAAATCCCATTCTTAAGCAAAGGCATAAACCTTCTGTTAGATCTATACAAGCACCCGGACGCAACCCTATTTCAAAGCCTTTGCGTTTAGTTTTATCCCAATCTAATGCTACACCACCATCTAAAAACAGGTTAAACGGACCTTTATGGACATAATACCAACGTGCAAAGGGAGATAGCTTAAAAGATGTAGATGTGGTATTAGTATTATATTCTTTTTCATGTTGATAACCCAAGAGTAATCCTATACCCCATGTCTCATTAAATTGATAACCCATTTCAGGACATAAATCAAGCTTAACCGTCTTATCATTAGCCCAAAAAGTTATAGCACCACCTAAAAACATTTTAGCAGAATCCTCTTTTTCATGCTTTTTTAATGTATTAGGAAAATACTCTTGCGCATAAGAACTCATTGTAAGACACAATAGTATTGCAAAAAACTATTCTTTTCGTTTTGATTTTATTCTTATTTTATTCTTATATTGTAAAATTCTGTGCAAAGTTATCTTTATATAATAAGTGCTGCAATACTGAAAAATAGGTATTTTTAAGTATTGATAAATAGTACTTTTATAAAAAAAAAGAACTGAAAGTATATCGTTTTTATCTGCCGATATAACTTCCAGCTCCTCTTTCTTTTCCTTATTTCGTTATTTCCTTGTCTTTATTGCCTCTTTTATTAATCTTTCTAACTCCTCTGATAACTCCGGATTATCTTTTAACATATTCTTTACACCATCTCTTCCTTGAGCTAATTTTGTATCACCATAGCTAAACCAAGAACCACTCTTTTTAATAATATCATATTCTACACCTAAATCGATAATCTCACCTAATTTAGAAATACCTTCACCAAAAATAATATCAAATTCACATTTACGGAAAGGAGGAGCTACCTTGTTCTTTACAATCTTCACCTTTGTAAGGTTTCCTAAAACATTATCTCCATCTTTTATTTGTGTACTCTTACGCACATCTACACGTACAGATGCATAAAACTTTAAGGCGTTACCTCCTGTAGTAGTTTCAGGATTACCAAATGTCATACCTATCTTTTCGCGTAACTGATTAATGAAAATACAACAGGTGTTTGTCTTTGAAATAGTAGATGTAAGCTTTCGTAAAGCTTGACTCATTAATCGTGCATGAAGCCCTACAACAGAATCGCCCATTTCGCCTTCAATTTCTTTTTTAGGGGTAAGCGCTGCTACAGAATCGACTACTAATAAGTCGACTGCAGACGAACTTATAAGCTGATCTGCTATCTGTAATGCCTGCTCACCATTATCGGGTTGAGAGATCCAAAGATTATCAATATCTACACCTAAGGCTGCTGCATATGTTGGGTCGAATGCGTGTTCTGCATCTATAAAAGCTGCTACACCTCCTTGTTTTTGTGCTTCTGCAATAGCATGAAGAGCAAGTGTTGTTTTACCAGAACTCTCAGGACCAAAGATTTCTACTATGCGCCCTCGCGGAAAACCTCCTACTCCAAGAGCAACATCTAAGCCTAAACTACCTGTAGGGATTACATCTATCTTTTCTGTAATTCTATCCCCCATTTTCATGATAGCACCTTTACCAAAATCTTTCTCTATTTTCGCCATAGCAGCTTGTAAAGCTTTTAGTTTGCCTTCAGCTGCAGAGTTCTCTTTTTCGTTATTTTCTTTTGCCATTTCTTTTTTTTTTAGAAGCTGAAAGATATAGAAGACTTGTATCGTTCGATTTATTTCATCTATTATAAAATCTATTACTTCTTATCTAAAAGCTATATGTTATGATTTTCTATTATATTCTTTTATATAGTTTTCATAAGACATTTACAACAAAGAGCTTAGAGGTTAATTTTAGTTCTCATTTTATTTTGCATATCATAATTATAAAACAAAACAGATATATACCTAAAATTAGTTTTTCTAAGAATATGCTTATAAGTATTATTTTACATAATTATAGAGCATTATACCTCTAAATCTTTTCCAAACTCCTCACACCAAGGCAGCCCTTGCTTATTTAACTGTTCCATAAAAGGATCTGGATCGAAATCTTCAAGATTCCATACACCGGGCTTACTCCATATTCCTTTCACAAACATCATAGCTCCTATCATGGCAGGAACACCTGTGGTATAACTAACCCCTTGCATACCTGTTTCGTTATAAGCATCTTGATGCTTACAATTATTATAAATATAATATGTTTGCTCTTTGCCATTTTTAACACCTCTAATACGACACCCTATAGATGTTTCTCCATCATAATTCTCTCCAAGGTCTTGTGGATTAGGAAGTACAGCTTTTAAAAATTGTAAAGGAATTATCTTAACTCTTTCTGTTTTTCCTGTCCCATCAGCTAAAGGAGCCTCAAACACTATCTCATCAATACGACTCATTCCTATATTCTGAATAACGTCTAAGTAATTAAGGTATTGTTTTCCAAAAGTCATCCAAAAACGAGCGCGTTTAATAGAAGGGAAATTCTTTACTAACGACTCTAATTCTTCATGATGCATTAAATATGAATCGCGTGGCCCTATATTAGGATATGTAATATCCTGATGTATTGATAAAGGAGCGGTTTCTATCCACTTTCCATTTTCATAATATAGACCTTTTTGTGTAATTTCTCGAATATTTATTTCTGGATTAAAATTAGTAGCAAATGCTTTGTGATGATTTCCTGCATTACAATCTACTATATCTAAATAATGAATTTCATCAAAATAATGTTTAGCAGCATACGCTGTAAACACTTGTGATACTCCCGGATCAAATCCACAACCTAAGATAGCTGTTAAACCTGCCTTCTCAAATTTATCTTTATATGCCCATTGCCAACTATACTCAAAATGTGCTTCATCTTTTGGCTCATAATTAGCAGTATCAAGATAATTGCATTTACAAGCTAAACAAGCCTCCATAATAGTAAGATCTTGATATGGTAAAGCAAGATTTATTACAAGATGAGGCTTAAAATCAGAAAAAAGTACTTTTAATTGTTCTATATCGTCAGCGTCTACCTGCGCCGTTTTTATATCTATATTATAGCCTTTTGCATGTATAGCATCAACGAGCTTATCGCATTTTTCCTTACGTCTACTGGCTATCATAAGTTTTCCGAATATATCTATATTCTTAACTATCTTAAATGCTGCTACTGTAGCAACACCACCAGCACCAATCATTAAAATTCGTGGATTAGCTATTGGAATATTATTCATTTTTATTTCCCTTTTATTTATACTTTTTTAAATTCTTCTGCCCTAATCCCCATAGCATTCATTAATGAATAACCAAGGATCTCTTGTCTAAAATGTCCTCCTGTCATTGGTTGCATCGTAAAAACAGTAATATGTTTTTCGTCTTCATCTACCTTTTTGAGGATATTTTTAATTTCATTATATGTCGTTTCGTCTTCTGTATTTGATATTATCATAATACGTTTCACTTCTTCATGTACAATAAACGTTTGCAACAAATCATAAAGAACTACCTCTTTCGAATTGTTTTCATCACCAGTAGGAATGGAGTTTATAACAAATTCTCCTAACAGATTATCTTTAAAAGCCTTATTATTAAGATCCTTTTCATACGACGAAGGCTTAAAGTTTTCAAGAATAGCTTTATTTTTATCATGTAACAATATTACTAAGATTTCATTCTTGCTTGGCTTTACTTTCCCATCTAATGCTACGTTTACAGCCCACTGACTAAAGTCAGCAGGTGGTATCTTACGGTTTAGCATTCTTTCAAAATTCACAATAAGATCGAATGCTACACTATCTATATAATCACCATCGGCAATAATAATATTTTCACTCCATTTTATTTTATCTGCTTGTAGTGCTTTCATAGGTACAAAGATACTCGAAAATAGACAATAGACAAAATAAATTATTATTTTTTGCTAACTCATTATATATCTAATAATTCCTTTTCCTTTTAAAACTTTTATATTATAGCTTATTTTTATTCTTTTCATTATTTACTAAGAATTGTTGCCATTGCGCTTTTACCTCTTCCTCAGTTATGCCCAATAGTTGCATTTCATGAAAAAGATTAGGAAGCATTTTTGACATAAATTCGCGTTTACGCACTTTCATTATTTGTTTACGAGCACCTGTGGAAACAAAATATCCTAATCCTCTTTTGTTGTATATAACTTCTTCTCTTGATAGCAATTCATAGGCCTTTACGGCTGTATTTGTATTCACTTGTAGTGTAATAGCATATTCTCTAACTGAAGGTATACGATAGTTTTCTTTATATTTTCCTGCTATTATTTCGTTACAAAGCCTATCTGCTATTTGCTCGTAAATTGCTTTTGTTTCGTCAAATATCATAGTTTCATTCCTTTCTGACATTAATAAAAAGCCAATAAGATATAAGATTTTTTATATCTTTATTATTTATAAGTTTACCCATCGATTGTTTATTACTTGCATCTTGTTATAAATCTTATATGCTAACCAATATAAAACAAAACTTACAACAACTAATATAACATCAACAATAGCCTTTAATTGCTCTTTAGAAAAAGGAGAATAAATTTCATAATTGGTCTTTGTATATATATAAGTAATAAATAAAAATATAACAAACAAAGCAATCGTCATAATTATTCCTACAGCTATCCACGTTTTTAGCCAAGCTGCTTTACGAAAAATTACTCCTCCTAATATCGCAACAGAATTAATAAAAGGATATATAAAAAGAAGTGTCCAAATATCATTATTTCTACTAAATTCATCATAATATATTCCTATTATAGATACTCTCACACCTCTATGTACAATCATAGTGATACTTTGTTGTAAAAAATCAGCACAACCTAAAGCAAGTACTACTATAATCATAAATACTACTGAACAATAGATAATACGCGCAATATATTTTTCTAACCTTGACCCTGGCAACATTAATTCACTTATACGTGCTTGTTTTTTCTCTAAATCATGAGTTATATAACAACCAAAGTTTAACGTTAATATAAGAAGAATTGATGCAATAGGACTAAGTGGTGGTAAATAATGAGAAAACAATTCTGTCTTTGTATAAGAAGAGAAATCCCAAACATGAGCTGATACCAGTAATATAAATAGCATAATGCCACTCATAGTAAGAAACCACTTTGTCATTTCGCGTCTGCGCACTAACAAAAGACGCGTAAATACTTTCCAAAATCTGTTTATTTTAAATGTATTCATTTTCTATTCCTCCTTTTTATTTATTGTCTCTAAGATTGTTAACCTTGTTTTGGATACTGCTATTTCCTGACATGAAAGTCTTTATACCTTGCTTTACTTTACCATTTAAAATAGCAGAAGCATTGTCTGATGTTGATATTATAGAAGTTTCAGCATCAATATATTTAATATCAATATCAGCATTACTTGTTACTTTTATATCAGAATTAATAACATTAAAGCGTTCGAAATAAGCATCTGCATTATCCGTAACACTTACTTTTACTTCCTTAGCATAAAGCTGTTTTACATTACATGTTGCATTATCTAATACTTTAAATTCTATTTTTTTAGCATTAAAATGATTGTTAATATTAAAATCAGCATTATCATATATATCAATATTTGTTAATGAAGGTACTATAACAAAAACTTTTGTTAATGTAATAGGGTTTGTATTACGATTAAAAATTATAGGATTTTTGTTAGGTAAATCGTTTACTTTTACAAACAACTTCCCTTTTGTCGCACTTACATTTACTAAATTTTGCACTTTCTTCGGAGCTTTTACTACTACTTTATATTCTTTCCCTTGAAATAAAGTAACTGAAGCGTTGCCAAATACTTCCATACTATCAAAAGCATTTACATTCATAGTATGAGTAACAACTTTTCCATAAGTAATTCTTTTTCTCAGACAAGAACTATTACTTATAGTTATAACTAATAGAAATATACTTAATCTTATAGCATGTGAGATATATTGTTTCATATATTTAAACTTTATAGATCGTTAGCATTTATATTTTCCTGACTTCTTATATTAACTTTATCATATTGATCGTTTATATAAGATGTTAACAGAACATTATCTTTTAAACAAGTAGCAAGAAGACTATTATTATCTTTATCTATCATAGTAATATTCATAAAACTGTTGTTTCCTATATGAATAAAAACATTTCCGGCGTCAGCAAACTTTAATTTGTTGAAAGAATTTGTTTCTATTATATAAGTTTTTTTTATCATTAGTTTTATTATTTTTTACACATTATACCATAGTTAAAGTAATAAGAGCTAATCCTACAAATAAGATTATATTCCAAAAGCAAAAATTTTTCATGAGAATAACTTATTTTATTTTATCTTTCCTTGTGTTACTGCATTAAATAACAATTCCAGATTAATCTGTGTTTCTGCCTTTCCTTGCTCACGAATAGATATGTAGGCATTACCTTGAAGTGATGGTTCTGCATATACTACATTACTATTCATATCGCTTGGTTGACAATAACCAAAACTATATTTCTGTGTAATTTCATCTATCGCAGCATTTAAACTCACTTCAGAGTGATTTATTATAATAACATGATCAAGTAATTGTTCTATATCATGTACTTGATGAGTGGATATTATAAGTGAAGAATCGTCAGAAAGATTACCTGCTATTACCTTTCTAAATGAAGCCTTTGAAGGAATATCAAGCCCATTAGTAGGCTCATCCATAAGAAGTAGGCTACAACATGATGCCAAAGCAAAGCTCATATAAACCTTTTTCTTTTGTCCCATAGATAATTGCTTAAAATTAATCTCACCAGTAATATCAAAGTCTTTTAGGCAATTATTAAGAACTTCTTTATCAAACTTAGGATAAAAGTCTTGATGAATCCTTATATAAGATTCTAAAGACATATTGGGTAAGTCGTACTCCTCTGGCACAATATAGATATCTTGCAAAAACTCAGGATCACGATTTTTTGTTATATATCCATTTACTTTCACACTACCATTCTTAGGTTTTAGCAACCCTGCTATGAGGTAAAGCAAAGTGCTCTTACCTGTTCCGTTCTTACCCAATAGACCATAAATACGGTTATTAGCCAATTGCAAACTAAAGTCAGAAAACACCTTGTGTTTACTTCCTGAGTAGTTAAATGTTAAATTAGATACTTCTATCATAAGCCTCTTATGTTTTAGAAATTTAAAAATATTAGTGTACCAGATAAATAGTACACTGCAAATGTAAGATAAATAATAGTATCCTCCAAACTTTTCTACAATAATTTTCAAAAAAAAAGAAAATAGTTTAGAACATTATAGCTCCATTTTATATGTAAAAAAGGGAAATTATTGTGTTTTATATAGTTTGGTTATTTCTATTATTAAAGTTATGTAGGGAAAAATTATCTACAACAAAATGCTTTATAAATAGAAAGAGCTACACCTATCTTTATATATAGATAGATATAGCTCTTTAATATACAATTATTATTATTAATCTACTTACTTAAATGCTTTTATAACTTTTCTGTTATAATCTTTTCATTTTTTATTCAGATAGAGGATTCTGTTTTATTAGTTCTTTATTTGCCTTTATTTCTTGATATGGTATAGCAAATTGCCAATAAACACTTTCTTTAGTCTTAGGAATATTAAGAGCATTAGCTCCTCTATTACGATTTAGTGCAGCTTCTCTATTACTTTCTTTCAAATAACTAAAGTTTTTTGCTTTAGAACGGTCGAAAACAATACCGAGCCTCTTGATATCAAAGAAGCGTTGTCCTTCCATCCATAAGTCTATTCGCTTATTCCTCATAATCTCTTCTATAAGTTCTTCACCAGATGCTTTTGTGTTATAATCAGGATCACGAGTCTTCATTATAGTGTTAAGTGTCTCACGTGCAGCGTCATCTTCATGCAAACGAGCTTCTGCTTCTGCCTTTATATAATATAATTCTGCCAAGCGCATAATCAGAGCATCTCCCATACCATTATTTGCAGACTTAGCTTTAAACTTAATAGATTGCCCCGTTATCTCCCATTTACCATTCTTAGGGAAATATTGAGGATTAGCATCCTTAGGAATAGAGTTGCCTTGATCTAAAGCTACCCACCAACCTCTACGAGCATCATTCTTTCCCATCTTATCGTAAATATCTCTATTTACAGCATAACGTAAGATTTGGTTATAACCTATAAAGTTATATGAATAGTTAGCATAGAAGCTAAAATAGCCATTATCTTGATCGGATGCTTGCCTATATCCCCATATCCACTCAGAAGCATTTAAGTTGTTAAACCCATCTAAGAGAGCTTTTCCACTTTGCAAGGTAGCAGAGGTATGCTTTATAGCTTCATCTGCATGCTCCTTAGCCTTCTCCCAGTCTGACTTACTTAGGTCTATACGAGCAGCTATACCTAAAGCTGCAGAATATGAAATTACATTTTTAACACCACGATCAGGAACATTCTTTAGATAACTTAGCGACTTTGTTATATCCTTATCTATCTGAGCATAAACCTCTGCAACTGTGTTACGAGCCATTGGAGCAATACTGTCGGTAGAAAGACGTAATGGTACACCCAAATAATCATTAGCCCCTCCTGCTACATAGCGATGTCCAAAGAGCTGAACTAATATATGATAGCTCATAGCTCTAAATGCATATCCTTCACCAAGAAGAACATTTTTATCTTCCTCTGATATGTTTTTATTCGACTCAGTACCATATATCAAAAGATTAGCATGATGGATCAAAGTATAATACATATCCCATACCTTAGCGTTAATATCACCATTAGGATTAATATGATCTTGATAACGATAAATAGACATCCAACCTGCCGGATTAGTATTAATCATATCATCTCCCATCATATCAAGCTGTGCACATAGACTACGATGCCCTACACCGCAAAAATGTGTATCATCTCTCCAATCATACATATACATCATATTATGTAATCCATTGAGAAGACCATGCAGGCTTCTGGCATCTTTTATCACTGACTCTTTGTTCACAGATTTACTCGATGCTGTATTAAGAAAATCATCAGAACATGATATAGAGCTAACTGTTAACAGCAAAGTTCCTAATACTGTATATAATATTTTTTTCATAACCATTCTTTTATAATGTTATAGTTAGAGTTGCTGTAAGTGTACGTGCGTAAGCATATCCTGCTGCACCTACTATTCCAGAGAACTGTCCCATAGGATTAAGTCCTTTTCGAGCAGATAATAAGAATAAATTTTCTGCAGCTATACTAATATTTCCTCCTTTAAGATTAACTGCACTTAGCCAACTCTTTGGTAAATTATAACCTAAGCTAATATTCTTCAGCATAAGAGCAGAGCTTGATACTAAGAAACGATCGCTTTGTGTAGCATCATATCGTCCTCCATTCCCTGCATCTAAGCGAGGTACATCTGTTATATCTCCTTTTTGTTTCCATGCTTTAAGCATATCTACATGCATAGCAGAGCCTGCTTGTAGCTTGCGTCCCATCAAATTAGCATAACCAGAGTCGTATGTTTTGCCACCAAGCTGATAAGAGAAGTTAACCCCCAGCTCGAAATTCTTCCAAGTAAGAGTAGTACCAAATCCACCATACAAGTCTGGAATAGATGTACCACAAAAATGCTTTTTAGCTAATTCTCCGTTCTTAGTTAAAGTAGCCTTCTCACCCTCTGCTGCTAATGGTTTAGCATTAGGATAAAGCTCTTTGTCTAAACGATACATAGCCATACCGTCATCAGGATCTACACCAACATATTCATTTAGATAATAGTCGTATATACTACCACCTTCCATATATTTTTGATAATCTAACTCTATACCGTTTTCGCGGTTTTCTTTAGGAAGTCTTAATATAGTATTAGTAAAGTGTGTTCCATTAAGATTTATCTTCCATGACAAATCATTAGTCTTGACAAGTATAGCATTGATATCAAACTCAAAACCACTGTTACGTATCTTACCTATATTCTTATTTATTTCAGTAACTCCAGTCGAATTGGCTAAAGGATAAGGGAATATCAAGTCAGAAGACTCTTTGTTAAAGTATTCAAAAGTACCATATACTCTACTAAATAAGCTATATTCTACAGCCACATCAAAACTTGTTTGAGCCTCCCAGCGAAGTGTTGGGTCGGCATAAGAATAAAGCCTTAAGCCACCTTCATCAAGGTTATTTGATCCAAAGCTATACAAAGTCTGATAAGCATAGTAATTTTTCTCTAAGTTATCATTACCTGTCTGACCAATAGATGCTCTAAGCTTTAAGTCGTCTAACCATTTAGAAGTACTTTTCATGAAAGCCTCTCTTCCTATGTGCCAGCCTGCACCAACAGCCCAAAAGTCGCCCCAACGGCAATCAGGAGCAAAGCGTGAAGAGCCGTCTCTACGATAAGAAGCTGAGAAATTATATTTCTGTTTATAATCCCAGTTTAATCTACCGAAATAACCTTCCTTCCTATAATTATCAGTATATGAATCTAATCCAACTATATTAGTAAGGTTAGAGAACTCATCAAGACCCAATACCATCATGTTCCTTTTTGCACCATTAAGATCGGTAGCAGTATACTTATAAGACTCATGTCCTAACAGAACTGTAATATCATGTTCGCCAAAGGTTTTTGAGTATTCTAAAAGCTGATTAAAAGTAAGCGTGCTGGTAGCAAAATCTTCTATTGAAAGTAATCCTGAAGGCTGGTCGCCCATAATATTATTATATCTAACCTTCTTTTTTATCATACTAAGATCGTATGCAGCATTAATCGTATACTTTAGTTCTGGCATTATTTTAAAAGTAGCGTGCCCACGAGAGCTTAACATATCTCGAGTAGTAGTAGAATGGTCTAACTCTCCTTCATAAACGGGATTAAAACGAGCGCTATACGGACGCCCATTATTATAGTCAAACACCTTCTTACCTGTTTGTGGATCTAATACATATTCGCCTGTTATAGGATCGTGCTTATGTATAGGATAGAAAGGAGCTATACCTTGTAAGAAATGAAAAGAGTTAGCATTAAAATAACCAGATGACTGCTTTGGTGCTACGCTTGCTGCATGTACAAACGACACATTACCACCTAAATCAAACCATTTGGTTACATTATAGTCTAAATTAAGACGACCTGACGTGCGTTCATATTCAGTATTTCTGCGGTAACCTTGCTCTTTAATATGCCCCAAAGACATAAACGTAGACACCTTATCATTACTATACGAACCACTTAGGTTATACTCTCCTCTGTAACCTGTTCTGAAAAGAGCTTTCTCCCAATCTAAATCATCACCCCATTTAAGACCTGTTATTTCTTTATTAAGAGTTCCGTCTGGCATTACTATTTGAGGTACTCCGTCTACCCATTTTGTTTTATCTTGCGTAGTACCAAAAGTGTTTGTTCTTTCATCATAACTAATTCCTGTCTTAATGCCTGCAAAAGGATTAAAAACATCACCACGGAAATCAAAAAACATATCATAGTTAGCCAATAATGCAGCTTGCTCTTTAGACATGCCTTCTTCGAATTGATGCTGATTATACCACTGCTGCCAAAGTACAGGAAAATACTGATTGACACTAAGCGTTTTGTAACGCTCTTGACCACGCTGAGTAATACCTTGACTCGTAGTAAAAGTCAACGTAGGAGCACTACCCTTACGCTTACCTTGCTTAGTGGTTATAAGCACTACACCGTTACCTGCTGACGAACCGTAAAGAGCTGTTGCTGAAGCATCTTTAAGAATAGATACGCTTGCTATGTCTTGTGGATTAATATCAGCCAAAGAGCCATTATAAACAGAACCATCTACTATATATAATGGATCACTTGAAGCATTGATAGAACCAAAACCACGAATCATAACACCTGAAGATGATCCAGGCTGACCTAAAGCTGTTGTTACTTGCACACCAGGAGCAGCACCTGCAAGAGCTGTAGACACATTAGTAATAGGACGATTCTCTAACTGCTTAGCAGAGATATTCGACTGAGCACCTACTAAAGATTGTTTCTTAGCCGTACCATACGCCACAACTACCACCTCGTCAATCTCTTTATCATAACTCTGTAAAACTACTCTTATGTTAGATCCTGCTTTTACCTTTGTAGGATGCATACCTACATAAGTAACCTCTAACTGTGCATTAGCAGGAGCAGACACAGCAAACTTACCATCTAAGTCAGTTACAGAACCTGTTTGAGTACCAGATACTCGCACAGAGGCACCTATGACAGGATTACCCTTATCATCTACAACTGTACCTGTAACCTGCGATTGTGCAAAGGCTATACCCGTACTTAGGGCAATACCTGCAAAAATCATATAAAGTCTTTTGGCCATAAGATTTTTGATAAAAATTAAACATTAAACATTTACTGCTCGCAAAAATATATAGTTATCTTTAAATTGCAAAATTTTATTACCTATTTTTTCACTTTTATATGCAAAAAAGTACATTTAATGAAAATTTCATGTCTTATATCATCTTTTATAAAGCCATTTTTAACTTTTTACCCTTCATTAAAGAGCTTACATATCGTTACATTTTCATACAAATCTATTCAATAAAAAATAATAAAGAGAAAACTATAATATAAAAAAAACGTCTAAATATAATCTTTCTTTCATGAAAATATCATTTTTAATAAAAAGTATCTCTACATGCTTTTTCACATTTTTGATAAAAAAAACATGTACAAAAACAAATATATAACCACACACAAAAACACTTTATATTAAAGCAAAACAACATTATTTATTAAGACAAAAAACATGTTTTTATGACTAAAACATACTCTTTTTACCATTAATAAGAGGTTATAGTATGGTAAAAATAAGCTATTTTTCTTATAAAAATAGATTAAAAATGAATCAAAAATAAGTTATTTTTATTCCTGAAACATTACCTTTTCATCTTTAATAGATGACGTTTTATGTTCTGAAAATTTAACTTTTACAGTTTTTTTAACCAACTATTCTTTCTTATCTCTCACCTTAACACTACAAATAGTTATTATTAAAACTGTTAGTTTTTTACTTACTAAAGATAATTTATTAGTAATTTTGCAACTAATATTTTTACACAAGGTAAGAAAACATGGCAAATTTAAGATTTAACGTAGTAGAACGTGCTTTTAAGAAGCGTCCCCTCCCTGTAGAAGTACCAGAAATGCGTCCAGCAGAGTATTATGGTAAGCTTGTTTTCAATCGCGAAAAGATGTACAAGTATCTATCTTTGGAGGTTTATGAGAAGTTAGTAGATGTCATCGATAATGGTACACGGCTCGACCGCTCCATAGCCGATGCAGTGGCACAAGGTATGAAGCAATGGGCTTTAGATAATGGTGCTACTCATTATACTCACTGGTTTCAACCCTTAACTGAAGGTACTGCCGAAAAGCACGATGCTTTTGTAGTCCATGATGGCAAAGGAGGTATGATGGAAGATTTCTCTGGCAAGCTCCTTGTACAGCAAGAACCTGATGCCAGCTCGTTCCCAAATGGCGGTATACGTAATACTTTCGAGGCAAGAGGATATTCTGCATGGGATCCTACAAGTCCGGTTTTTATCATTGATGACACTCTTTGTATACCAACAATTTTTATTTCTTATACTGGTGAGGCTTTAGATTATAAAGCACCATTACTAAAATCACTTCGAGCAATAAATAAAGCTGCTACAGAAGTATGTCAATATTTCGATCCAAATGTAAAACAAGTACATGCCAATCTTGGCTGGGAACAGGAATATTTCCTTGTAGATGAAGATCTTTTCTTTGCTCGTCCAGACTTAGTACTTACTGGTAGAACCTTAATGGGGCATGATTCTGCTAAAAACCAACAGATGGACGACCACTATTTCGGTACAATACCTGAACGTGTACAGGCATATATGAAAGACCTTGAGATAGAAGCCTTACAACTTGGCATTCCCGTTAAGACACGTCATAACGAAGTAGCACCGGGACAATTTGAATTAGCACCTATCTTCGAGGAATGTAATTTAGCTGTAGATCACAACATGCTGCTTATGTCGCTAATGAAAAAGATAGCACATAAGCATAGCTTTCGTGTGCTTTTACATGAAAAACCCTTTAATGGTATAAATGGTAGTGGTAAGCATAACAACTGGAGCTTAACTACAGATACCGGAGTTTTATTACATCGTAACGGTAAAACCCCAGAAGACAATTTGCGCTTTGTAGTATTTATTGTAGAAACATTGATGGCTGTTTATAAGCATAATGGGTTATTAAAAGCATCGGTTATGAGTGCTACTAACGACCATCGTTTAGGTGCTAACGAAGCTCCTCCTGCTATCATCTCCTCCTTTTTAGGTACTCAGCTTACAGAGTTGCTTGATCATATAGAGCTGGCTGATAAAGAAGAATTATTCACTTTTGAAGGTAAACAAGGAATGAAACTGGACATTCCTGAAATACCTGAGCTTCTAATAGATAACACAGATCGTAACCGTACCTCACCATTTGCCTTCACAGGTAACCGCTTCGAGTTTAGAGCTGTTGGTTCTGAAGCTAACTGCGCGTCGGCTATGATAGTACTAAACACTGCAGTAGCTGAAGCCTTAATACACTTTAAAAAACGCGTAGATACACTCATAGCAAAAGGAGAGAATAAAACTTCTGCCATCATTGATATTATTCGTGAAGACATTAAGACATGTAAACCAATACGATTTGACGGCAATGGATATAGCGAAGAGTGGAAGCAAGAAGCATATAAACGAGGATTAGACTGCGAACCAAGCTGCCCTATATGTTTCGATCGTTACCTTGATAAAGAAAGTGTTAAAATGTTTGAGCTTACAAACGTAATGACGAAAAACGAATTATTAGCACGTAACGAGGTGAAATGGGAAACTTACACAAAGCGCATTCAGATAGAAGCACGTGTCATAGGAGATATTGCCATGAACCATATAATACCTGTAGCCACTGAATATCAAACGCTATTAGCTAAGAACGTTAAAAGCATGATGGATATATTTGGAGGAGAAGAAGGGAAAAAACTTACTGAGAGCAATATTAGTATAATAAAAGATATTGCTAATCGTATTAAAACTATCGAAATAGATGTAGAAGAACTTGTCAATACACGCAAGATTGCTAACAAAATAGAAAGTCAACGCAAAAAAGCCATTGCATATCATGACACTATAGCACCTAAGATGGAAGAAATACGCTATCAAATAGATAAGTTAGAACTTATAGTAAGCAATGAGCTTTGGACACTTCCCAAATATCGAGAACTACTTTTTATAAGATAATAATTTTATATATAATAAAACTTCTATCAACTTCTATAAATCAGGACTGATACTTCTCTCGAAGTATCAGTCCTTTTTGTTATTCCCATTTGGGAAAATATTACAACAAATAAAGATAATTTGTCGGGATAACCAGACTCGAACTGGCGACCCCTACGTCCCGAACGTAGTGCGCTACCAACTGCGCCACATCCCGAATTGATAAGGCAAAGGTAGTAAGATTAGTTGGAAAAGAAAAGATAAGATGCAAGAAATAAGCTAAAAACATACATACGGTTCAAGCCGTAAGATAGCATCTTGCGGAAAATCTTTAAGCAAACGCAACTGAGAAAGCGATGTTAGTCTTCCCTTTAGACGACGATAATCGCATATAGCACGAGCCTGATAAAAGTTAATATAAGGGTGTTTGCGTAGCTGAGACAAAGTTAACTTATTTAGATTTAACCTTTCTGTATGCACTCCTTTTACCTCAAAGAAAGGTAATGCCTCTTCTGGAAAGTTATCAATCTCCTTCAATTGACCCACAGCAACATATCCTCCTAAACGTTTTCCGTATGAAACGATAGCCTTAGCCCAACCAGATCCTATACACGGAACTTTCTTTAATAAGGTTGTATCTGCATTAGCAAGATTAATTTTCTGCCCCAACTTAATCTTAATAGGATAACGTATCGTGTCGCGATCATACTCTTTATAGGCATGATACTTATCATTAGCTTTAAAAGCTCTAAGAGCTTCCATTGTCTGATGTTGCCGTTCGGCCTTACGCTCTTGATAAGCACGCACAGAAGCTAATGTTGATGCAGGAAGAAAGTCGTCGCTTATACGTATAAAAGGAGCAAGCTCTTGATATTGTTTTCTGGTCATACCATAAATCTTAGCAAACTCTTCAGGTGCATGATATACTCCACCCTTAGCTCTATAACGGTATATGTTACGTATTTGGAAGGGAGATAGTCCTAATTTTCGTAACGTTACGCTGTCTGCTGTATTAGGATCAAACGTAAAATGTTTAGTGTTTGCTAATCGTTCTAACTGATAATTATTAGAATGTATATCTGTACCTGAAGCAGATATACCTACAATAGAATCGCTCTTTCTATCATCGGAAGTATAAGAATATCTATTACCAATAAAATAAATAATAACACCTGATAGCAAAAATAATGCTACCAAGAAAATTACAGCTCTACGATCAGAGCGATGAAGGTAAAAAAAAGGATTTTATTTTCAAATGCTTCTTAAAGAAAAAAATAAAAAAAACTTATTTGCAAACAGCTTTTCTTGCTTTATTGATACTCTTCTTCTAAACTATCTTTCCATAACTTAAAAGGATTTCTACGCATGTGCGAATTATAAAAACGATGATCTCCTGTAACCTCTAAGCCTATAAAAGATGGTTTATCAAAATATTCTTTCTCGTTACTTAGTTCTACTTCTGCCATTACTAACCCTTCATTATCTCCATGAAACTCATCTACTTCAAATGTATGTCCTGCATAATTTATTAGATAACGATGCTTATCTATTATACCTACATCACAAAGATACAATAAGTTTTTAGCCTCTTCCATGGATATTTCTTTCTCAAACTCATAACGAGATAAGCCTCCATTACGTGATGGACCCTTAATGGTGAGGAAAGCTTTATTATCACATACTCGCACACGCACTGTGTTTACAGAAGCAAAATAACCTTGCTTAATATGCATACAGCTATGTGCTAAAGCTTTCCAGTCATAATTTTTATGCACTAAAAACTTGCGTTCTATCTCTATCCCACTCATAAATCAACACTAAAATGTTTATCTAAAAGAGATTAATAAGATAATAATACATAATAACAACAATACTATAGCAATACCTAATATTACCGTTTTACCTTGCTTTTCCTGTTGTTTAGCACGCTGTTTTTTTCTTAAATTCTTGGAATTATTCATAGTTACATGGTTTAAAAGATTGTTATACTATATGTTTTGCTCTTCTGTTGGAAACTCCATCAGATATGCTTTTATAAAATCGTCTATCTTTCCGTTCATCACTCCTTCAACATCAGAAGTTTGATAATTAGTACGATGATCTTTAACACGCCTATCATCAAAGACATAACTACGTATTTGGCTACCCCATTCTATCTTCTTCTTTGCTGCCTCTACTTTAGCTTGTGCCTCCATACGCTTCTTCATCTCACGATTATATAGCTGCGATTTAAGAAGTTGCATTGCCTTTGCACGATTCTTTGGCTGATCGCGTGTTTCTGTGTTTTCTATTAATATCTCTTCCTTTTCTCCTGTATCTGGATCTTCATATTGATAGCGCAACCTTACTCCGGACTCCACTTTATTAACATTTTGTCCTCCTGCACCACTTGAACGGAAAGTATCCCAACTCACACGAGCAGGATCAACATATACCTCTATGGTATCATCGACTAATGGTGTAACGAAAACAGATGCAAAACTGGTCATTCTCTTACCTTGAGCGTTAAACGGACTTACTCTAACCAATCTATGTACTCCATTCTCACTCTTCAAATAACCATACGCATACTCACCCGATTCAAATTTCATTGTAACGCTCTTAATACCTGCCTCATCTCCTGAAAGAATATCAGATATTGTTACTTTATAACCATGAGCTTCTCCCCATCGCATATACATACGCATAAGCATCTCTGCCCAGTCTTGACTTTCTGTACCTCCAGCACCAGAATTAATCTTCATAACACACTCCATAGGATCCTCTTCCTGACGAAGCATATTCTTTAACTCTAAATCTTCAATGGTTGAAACTACTTTATTATACATAGTATCAACCTCGTCTTCAGTAACAAGTTTGTCTTTATAGAAATCGAAAGCTAATTGCAACTCCTCTGCTTGTGCTTTAGCTTTATCATAACCTTTCACCCATCGCTCTATCTCCTTTACCTTTTTCATCTGCTGACGAGCATAATCTGGACTCTCCCAGAAATCAGGAGCTTGTGTGCGAAGCTGTTCTTCTTCAAACTCTATACGTTTCTTATCAATACCTAAATAACGTTTTAAAGACTCGACACGCGAAAGTATATCTTTTAATTGATCGGATGTTATCATATAACTTTTATATTAACTCCGTTATATTTATACTAATGAAGAGGTAGTGTTGGTAAGATCTGTTTCTTCATACATAGCATTAATAATATTGGAGAAATTCTTTATCACTACAGAACGCTTTAATTTTAATGTATTTGTAAGCTCACCACTCTCCATAGAAAAATGATGTGCTAACAAAGTAAAACGCTTTATTTGTTCATACTGTGCCAGATGTTGCTGAAGAGTTTCTATACGATCGCGCATCATATCATTGACACGTTTGTCTGCACAAAGCTCCTCTCTGCTAGAAAAACTAATATTATGCTCCTTTGCCCACTGCTCCAACAAGCGAAAATCTGGTACAATAAGTGCAGAAACAAACTTACGCTGATCGGCTATTATTGCCACTTGCTCTACAAACTTATCTACAAGCAACATTCCCTCTACCATTTGCGGAGCTATATATTTACCGTTTGAGGTCTTGAATAAGTCCTTTATACGTTCTGTTAAAAATAATTCGCCATCTTTTAAATATCCTGCATCTCCTGTATGAAAAAATCCATCTTTATCGTAAGCTGCTGCTGTTATAGCATCGCGATGGTAATAACCCGGGGTTATTGTAGGACCTTTCAATAACACTTCGCTATCCTTACCTATACGTATCTCAATGCTATGGATAGGACGCCCCACAGAACCTATAGTATAAGGTTTACCTTTATGGTCGCAACTCACAGTAGCTAAGCTCTCTGTTAAGCCATAGCCCACGATCATATCTATACCAATACTATGCACAAACTCTTCTATCTCTGGAGATACATACGCGCCTGCTGTTGGAAAAATATTTGGATTAAGAAGTCCTAATTGCTTTCGAACTAAACTTAATACAGTGGAATTATAGAACCTATATTTAAGCTCCAAGCCTAAAGGAACTCTCTTTCCCTTAGACTTATAAAAGACATTACGACTACGACCTATATGCAAAGCCTTATAAAACAACCTACGTTGTAAGATGTTAGAACTATCCATACGATCCTTTACTGCAATATATACCTTCTCCCAAAAACGTGGCACTGCTGCCATACATGTAGGGTTTGTTTGCCTCATTGATGTGAGAATATCCTTAGGATCGGTATTCACTATTAGCTCCGTACCAAAAGTTAGAGCAAGATAAGCCCAACCGCGCTCAAAGACATGAGTAAAAGGTAAAAAATTAATAACCTTATCATGCTCTGTAAGAGGCACACAACGGCCATTAGCTTCCATAGCTGCATCAAACATCTTATACGTTAGAATAACACCCTTACTATCACCTGTTGTGCCACTTGTATATAAAATACAACAAATATCATCTAAAGAAGCCTCTCGCCATAAGTTCTCTACCTCTGACTGTCTTGGCAAATTAGCACCTATTTTTAGGAAGTCTTCAAAATAAAGCGCATTAGGATCGTGTGTACTAATACGCACATTTTTATCAAAAACAATAATACGCTCAAGTGTTGGGCATAGTGGAAAGATACGGTGTGCCTTATCATATTGCTCCTGTTCACCTACAAAAAGATATTTTATAGATGCATCTTGTATCATATATTGTATCTGTTGCTCAGAGCTGGTAGCATAAAACGGAATACTTATTGCACGTATACCATACGCCCCAAACTCTGTATATAGATACTCTACACAGTTCTGCGCAAACACACCTATAGTTTCTTGTGGCTTAACATTCAGATTAAGTAGTGCATTAGACACCTCTTTCACACGGGTAGAAAACTGATTCCAATCTACCGTTTTCCAGTCAGTCCCACCAAATTCTTTAAATTTAAGAACTGGCTTCTCACCAAATTTCTTTGCCTGCTCGTGAATAAGAACAGATAGGTGACATCTTGCTTGCATTGTTTTATAACGTTTATGTGATACTTATTTTTAATCAAGACCTTTTATGCAATAGATAAAAAAATATAATATTTATAACCTATAGCTTTTGCAAAAATAAGAAATATTAGTCAGAATAAGAAATAAATTAGCTTTAAAGTTATAAGAGAATATCATTATCTAATTAGCTACAATCTTAATAAGTTTTTAAGAATTATCCGTTCACAACTAACTTTCTTGTATTAATAGATAATGTTTTAGAAAGAAAAAGGTAAGAGTAAGTATAAGAAAAGTATATGTTTGAAAAAAGAAAAATAGGTTATTTTTACCTCAAAAATAAATTAAAAATATAATAAAAATAAATTATTTTTCCGTTTAATGGTTTATGTTTTCGTTTCTAAAATGATATACTTTTATATATTAAAAGACATGTATGACAAAAAAAAAACAAAAACTAAAGTCTAAAAAAAAAACATTAATTTAAGACTACTTTCTACCAAAGTCGGCAGGTATTTCGCCCCAACTTCTTGTTTCCCACTTCACTATAGGCACACGAAAAGTATGATCTCTAAGCCACAATTCAGCTCTTTTTACCATATTAAGCACCTCTTCGGTTTCAGAGCTACGTAATAAAGTAGTTTTGCATCGCTTTTTATTTACCCAAAGAATGGCATTATACGAATCGCTATATATAATCTTATCTGCTATTTTATGCTTCTCCATTAAGGCTAAAGCATGTACTATGGCTAGAAATTCACCTATATTATTAGTCCCCTTTATTGGTCCGAAATGAAAGAGTTGCTGCCCTGTAGCAAGGTCTATCCCGCGATATTCCATCTTACCAGGATTACCCGAGCAAGCTGCATCTACAGCCCACGCCGCCGCCTTTACCTCTATTGGTAAAGGCAACACCGTGTCATGTCTATAATCAGGAGGATTTATAATAACGCTCATATAAATTTTATTTTCCGCTAATTATCCTTATTCATTTTATCCTACATACGTTCTGGCACCTCAATGCCAAGCAAAGACATACCATTCTTAATAATCTTAGCCACATTATTTGCTATAACTAAGCGTGTAATCTTTTCCGCATCTGTATCGGCTCCAAGAATGCTATAATCGTGATAAAACTGGTTAAACTCCTTTGTAAGCTCATAGCAATAATTAGCTATACCACTAGGACTATAGTCTACACCTGCTTGTGCTACTGTAGAACCAAACTCATTTAGCTTCTGCACAAGGGCTATCTCCTTTTCATTTAAAGGAGATTTATCGGAAAGCATCTTTGGTATAGATATATGTTGTGCTTCTGCCTTACGCAATATACTACGAATACGCGCATAAGTATATTGTATGAAAGGACCCGTATTACCATTAAAATCTATCGATTCTTCAGGATTAAACAACATATTCTTACGTGCATCTACCTTTAATATGAAATATTTCAAAGCTCCCAAGCCTACGATACGAGCTATTTCGTTTTTCTCCTCTTCAGTAATACCTTCAAGCTTATTTACCTTATCCTCACTTAACTTTTTAGCATTCGCTATCATCGACTCTATCAAGTCATCGGCATCAACCACAGTCCCTTCACGGCTTTTCATCTTACCATTAGGCAACTCTACCATGCCATATGAGAAATGAACAAGATCTTTACCCCATTTAAAACCTAAACGATCCAAAAGTATTGAAAGCACCTGAAAATGATAGTTCTGCTCATTACCTACAACATAAATCATCTTATCTATAGGATAATCAGTAAAACGCATCTGAGCCGTTCCTATATCTTGTGTCATATATACAGATGTACCATCTGCACGAAGCAATAATTTCTGATCTAAACCTTCATTTGTTAAATCTGCCCAGACAGAATTATCATCTTTGCGGATAAAAAGCCCCTTGGCTAAGCCTTCTTCTACCTTCTTCTTACCAGCAAGATAAGTATTACTCTCATAATATATTTTATCAAAACTTACGCCTAAAGCTTTATAAGTTTCATCAAAGCCAGCATATACCCAACTGTTCATCTTAGCCCAAAGGCTACGCACTTCAGGGTCATTAGCTTCCCATTTAACAAGCATTTCGTGAGCCTCTTTCATCAATGGCGACTCCTTCTCTGCTCTCAACTTAGCCTCTTCTTCAGATAACCCATCAGCAAGAAACTTCTCTGTAAGCTCTTTTAGCTCCATACGATAATGCTTATCGAAAGCTACATAGAAATCGCCTATAAGATGATCGCCTTTCTTACCTGACTCTTCCGGAGTAATTCCATTACCCCACTTTAACCAAGCAAGCATAGATTTGCATATATGAATACCCCTATCATTAACAATATTAGTCTTTATAACCTTATTACCATTAGCTTCCATTATCCTTGCTAACGACCAACCTAAAAGATTATTACGAACATGGCCTAAATGAAGAGGCTTATTTGTGTTTGGAGAAGAATATTCTACCATTACAAGAGGACTCTCTTTTGTAATTTCCTTTTCGCCAAACTTATCTTTAGAACTAATATCATTAAGCAAACTTATCCATGCCTTCGAAGATATTACAAGGTTTAAAAAACCCTTTACCACATTATAAGAAGCAACAGCCGTACAGTTTGCCAAAAGATACTCGCCTATTTCCTGACCTGTTTGCTCTACACTCTTCTTAGATATTCTAAGCAATGGAAAAGTTACAAGAGTAAGATTACCCTCAAAATTAGTACGAGTCTTCTGTAGCTGCACCATGCTATCTGGCACTTCTACACCATATAAAAATTTAATGGCTGACAATGCAGCAAC
Organism: Prevotella amnii CRIS 21A-A; assembly: GCF_000177355.1. Lineage (NCBI taxonomy): Bacteria > Pseudomonadati > Bacteroidota > Bacteroidia > Bacteroidales > Prevotellaceae > Prevotella > Prevotella amnii. The sequence goes on along the minus strand of NZ_ADFQ01000098.1, from coordinate 16,051 downwards.
TGTTATCTGATGTTCTATATTCATATCTATATGTATATTTATGATATTTCAATACTGCAAAGGTATAGAAATTCAGCTAAATATAAAAGCAAATACAAAGGATATGCCCCCTTATTCATTATAATAGCATATAAATATAATTACCAATCTTTACGAAAAGGCTTATTATCATACACTATGTCATCATTATAAAAACTACGGGCAATAGTCTGCATCGCATTTATATTCATACGATAAAGACTGGGATCAAATCCAAACCACATAGTTCCACCATATCCCTTAGATACAATATCTTGAGCATAATAATTGGAAGTATAATAATTCCTTGAGCATTCATTAGAAGCTTGTATCATGCCTCTTCTACTTAAACCAGGATAATTATAACTCAAATCACTATATCTGCCATAATCTTGTATAGCAAAATCGATAAATTCACCTGGCTTTTTACCATTAACTGGCACCAATGAACCTGTACGACTATATACATAAACCTCAACTAAGCGATTATGACCTAAATACTCCTTTAAATAATAACATAAACGTGAAGTTGCATAAACATTAGACCGCTCAAAGCCAGGATAATCTCCCTCGTTACCATATTCATCATCCAGAAACACGCCATCTAAATCATAAGCATCACACATAGCCTTCATATTGCGAGCAAAGGCTTTAGCACCTTCTTCTGATAAATTAGTTATGCCTGCACGATCATGGTTAGGCAAAATACCCATAATAACCTTTATTCCTTTTTCACGTAAAGGATCTATATACTTCTCCTTATAATCAAGTAAATGTTGTACATTCTCATTATTCTTATTATAAACCTCCCCAGTCTCTTCATTATAATTGATATTGCCAGAAAAAAGCACTACCTGATCAAAAAAATATTTCTTACTATTTTTTAAAGTAAAACAAAGAGCATTAAGAGGATTAGAATCATTTACCTCAGGCATTGATATATTAATAAAAGGCTGTGCCTTATGACAATTAGGCATCTTAGAAATATCGCGAACCAAAAGAATAAAATTACCTCTTTCTGATATACCTATACCGTTATCACTGTTAATAGACAACGGTATAGCATAAGTGCTATTTTCTTTCAAATGCTCTGAAGTCTTATAAGCAACTGATATTGCCGTAGACTTATCTTCACCCTTTAGAATCTTAGCCGTTGTAGCAATAGACACCAATTCCTTAGGCATTATTTCATATTTAGTTCCATGCTTCTTATTATACTGCTCAAGTACAGAAGCATTATAAACTATAGTAAACTTCGCAACATCTGTAGCAGAACTATTAAGATTAACATACATATCTGTTTTACCTTTATTATTAAAGATAATTGAGTCTACTTCAGAAGCCCCATACTTATCCGTTATAAAACTTAAAGGTCTTTCAGAACTAACATATCGTTTCTCATCTAATCTAGGTAATTCAACACTATTCGAACAAGATGTTGCAAAAACTCCTATAAAAGAAGATAATATAATAATTTTTATAATATTTGCTTTCATGTTTTTTTTATTTTTATCTTTATGATAATGAATGATTTTATAAATTAGTAATACGTCTTTCACGTTTATTTCTCAGGAAGAGAAACATTTAACCATGACAGATTACTATTAGCAATAGCATCATTACCATTACCTGTAACATCTTTTACTATATTTCCTGAAGGCTCATCAAACTTCCAATAAGCAACAAGCCCATCAGTTTTAGGATCTACTGAATAAATATGAGATGATATTTCTTCTTTTGTACGAATAACTTTCCATACACGTACCTCCGAGATCCAACCATCTAAATAGCGTCCATTATCATAAGACTTTCCTATAAAAAAAGCACGATCACCAAAGCCATTAAGATTAACGTTTATAATACCAGCGTTTACCTTAGATTGTTCTTTTCCATCAACATAAATAATCATTTCTTGAGACTGTTTATCATAAGTCATCGCAACATGTATCCATTTGTTAATAGGTAATCCCTTAGAAGCATCTGGGGCTGGGAAATTCCCAGAATTAGTAGCTATCTGAATTTGATTACCTTTCCTATCAGCATCTCCTATACGAAATAAAAACTGACCTTCAATACCCATTACAGTTGTTATTAAACGACTAAAATCACGCACTTTTATAAGAGCCTCTAAAGTTACTTTCTGCATTTGTTCTACATCAGATGCAGTTTTCCAATTTACTGTTAGATAATTCTTATTAATATCAGCTACTACATTAATTAATGCTCCTGCTCGGAATACATAGTAATAATGCTTACTTGATGACAACAAAGCTATATCGTCAGTTTTTACTGTTATTGGTAATACATAAATTAAATCACGATTTAAAGAACTTAAATTCTTAAATTTAAATATCGCATCTGTCGATTTTACCGAATTAACTCCTACGGTTACTTTCCCTTTAACTACTTCATAACATTTATTTGGCAATATAACGGCATTAGCATAATAAGATTTATTATAAGTATTTACTATAGAAGGATCTACCACAAACTCTGCATTAACTTTATATTCAGCAGGACGAGCTAATGATAAATTCAAAGTCTTTGCCACATCTCCAATTGTACCCTTTATGATAGTCTCATTAATCATTGATTTTGCATCAATAAAACACTTATTGGTAAAGTATTCCTCTTTGTCATTCTGACAAGCTACAAACAACAATACTATCAAAGGTAAATATTTAATAAACTTCTTCATAATCTTTAGTTTTTAATAGAAGGATTCAATATGTTAATAGCTTTTCTCACAACAGGATAAGTAAAACTCGGGTGATAGTAATCTGAATTTATGTTTATCATAGCTAATCCTGCTATATCATATAATTCATGCTGAGCAGAAGCCCACTTTGCAGCACCTAATACGGCATATTTTTTCCCTACCCAATAACCTGTTTTACTATCTGTAGCATCAAAAGTATACATCATTACAGCAGGTAAAAATTTATTCAAAGGAACTCCTTCAACTACTGCGCTATTAATACACTTCATTACACCTGCTTCTGAAACTTCCTCAAAACACGGAATAATAATGTATTTAGATAACTTGAATATTTCTTTATTTATAACATTTTGAGGTTTGCCTTGAAAGATTAAAGTTTTATCGATATGTTTCTTAGCCCAATTCATAGCCATACCAATAAAGTTATTTTCCCATTCTGATAAAAGTTTTTTATCAGAATCCTCCATATAAAGTTTAAACTTACCATTATAACTTATAACAATCCCATCATAATTATACTTGCTACAGATGTCAAACGATATTTTTACAGAATCAGTTAGATAATCATTAAAACTTTTATATTTTTTATTTTTATTTCCAGGGACCTCAAAAAAGGCTTTTTTTTGAAGTGTATAAACAGCTTTTATCTTTTCAAAACTAATCTCATATAAAAACTTCATTGATTTTTTTTCACGCAGTTTTATCATATTTTCTAAATTATCCTTATTTATAGAATAAGGATTTGTAAGAACAATATAATCTATACTATCTGGAATAGCTTTAATTTGCTGTCCTTGTGAGTTAGGATATAAATGACTATTATCAAACCAAGCCATTGCTATTTTATGCTTACTTGCTTTATAATCACGTAGCTTAGTAAGATAATTATCATATAATTTAGCGTTTTGCGTTGATATCTCTGGCTCATTTATCTTTATCGTTTCAACATCTGTATTACAAGAACAAAAAGTAAAAGTAATAGCAATAGACAAACAAACCATGGAAAATGTAATATATTTCATATTTTTATTCTTAATTTTTATTTGTTTTTATAGCACAAATACCATATATAAACTTTAATTTTTCTTAGCCCACCAGACATCTATACCTTGTGAGTTAGCTCCTCCAAGTAATTGTAAAGCTTTCTCATAGTTTTGCTTATTATTGCTGTTTTCAGACTTAGGGTACATCATGCGACGTGCTCCTCTATTGCTATCAACAGTTCCCGCACTAAGATTTACTACTGCTGGCATTAACTTAGGGTATCCTGTACGACGAAATTCAGACCAAGCTTCATGCCCTAAAGGGAAATTAGCTATCCACTTTTGTGTAATAATACGCTCTAAACTCTTCTTAAAATTTCCATCTTCCCATTTTATTGTTATATCAGAAGGTACTTTACTAAAACTATAAGTACCTGCTGGATCAATGTAAGAAGCTGGCGTATTTTCGCTATCGTTCATATAACTCTCTGCGCCTGATACCTGCCATTGCTCAAATGACAATTTTATTCCTTTATTATAAAGCTCTTTAGCAGTAGCACTTCCCATTTTCCACCCGCGCAAAGCACCTTCTGCTTTCAAGAAAGCTACTTCTGCTGCATTCATCCACATTATGGGTGTATTGACCTTAACTTTATAATTAGAATAAGCATGTGCCACATCTGCATCTGGAATAGTAATACCGCTACGCAAACCTATATATTCATTATTAGCACCATCTAATGTTGATTTTGTAAACATAGCTTCACGTCTAGGATCTTTATACCCATTCATAAAGGTTATAATATTAGCATTCACACGTGAATCTCCACCATTATATTCATACATTACTACATAAAAAGGATTTTTACCTGCTTGTTTATAAAACGCATTATCACTATTATCTTGCATCACTCCTATAGAATGATTGACAGCACTTTCTGCCATTTCCTTCGCTTTTTTAGGCTCCACGTTTACAATACGCATAGCCATTCTTAGCTTTAATGAGTTTGCTAAACGAATCCATTTTATCACCTTACCTTCATAAACATGATCAGCTTTTGGTGAAAAATCCTCTGTTTGATGTTTTGTCAATACTTCTATATCAGAATTTAGCTGCTCAAACATTTTATTATATATATCTTTCTGTGTATCATAAGGTGCCTTAATCTCTCCATTTTGACCTATCTTTGAATAAGGTATAGGTCCATAAGCATCTGTGATACGTTGCATAGCCAACACCTTAACAATGTCTGCTACAGCTATTGGTACAGGATTGATAGTATCTTTTGTTACAGGATCTATCATCTGCTCACTTACTTTTTTAACATTAACAAAAACTTTAGGTATAATATCTTTAAACAAAGATGCGCTCCAACCATCTTCTGGAACAAATGTAGAAAAGTTTTTATTATTAAATCCCGAATTACTATCAGACAAATACCCTCCCATAGTACCACCACCTAAACAATCTGTAAATTGTAAAGTATTAATATCAGCAGGAATAGCCCAATCAGATAAATTGACCATAGCAGAACTTAAGCTATACCCTTCGCGCTGCATCTCTTTACTATCTACCCCATAAGGGTTTCTGTTCATTGCTTCATATCCATCTGTACATGCAGTTATAAAAACCCCAGTGGCTACGGTTAATAAATATACTATAATATGTTTCATTTTCATAATTAAAATTTAAGTTTCACATTAAAACCTATATTTCTTGTACTTGGCGTCATAAAACGGTCAATACCTTGATAATAGTTGCCTGTTGTAGCAATAGATTCAGGATCAAAAGGAGCCTTACAATATAAAAACAACAAGTTACGCCCCACTATAGACAAAGATAACTCTCCTAATCCAAAGAGTTGTTTCTTCTTAAATGTATATCCAAAGATAGCTTCTTGTAAACGAATATTTGTAGCACTATAAGTATAATATTGTGGAATGCCATCAGCTTGTCCGATTGCCGAATACCAAGCCTCTGGAGAGATTCTATCTTCACCATTTACTAACACATAACCCTTATCACGTGCTGCTGCAGAAGATTCTGATACACCATACTTATCTAAAGTAGCTTGTGTAGCTGAATAAACAATACCTCCGAAACGCGAAGTTATCATAAAGCCAAAATTAAAACCTTTATAACTGAAATCGTTGCGCCAAGCCATATTGCTCTTAGGTAATACTGACCCGAGGTATATCTCTCCTACATTATTATCACGGTAAACAGTACCATTATTATCTACATACACTTTCCCTTCACTATCGCGTTTGATATCTACAGTAGAATAAAGATCGCCTAAAGTTCCTCCTTCTTTTAATATAAATTTAGCATTACCTAAACCACCCATAACCAAACGGTCTTTATTTATTATAACTCCTGTCTCTGGATGTACATAATTACGTACCAGCTCATTTATCTTATTCTTATTAGCTGATAAAGTATAGTTAGTAGACCATACGAAATTTCCCCATTTCTTATTATATCCTAAAGACAGTTCTATACCTTTATTAGACACGTCTCCAGTCTGTATATATAAGGCACTATATCCTGACGACACAGAAATATCTGGATTAAAGGTTTGATTATAAGTGCGTGTTACATAATAAGTAACATCGAGATTGAAATGATTAAACAACTTTGTTTGCAAACCAAACTCCAAAGAGTTTGTTGTTTCTGGTTTTAAATTATAAATAGGATAAATGGTCTGTGTTTTCCATTGTTTATTATTATTATCCCATTCATATACAGGGTTAGCATACCATCTTGGAAAAGGAATACCTACTTTTGCAAAAGACCCACGCACCTTTAAATAATTTATCTGTTTTGGCAATTTAAAAGTCTCTGAAACTATCCATGATGTTCCTACAGAAGGATAAAAGAAAGAAGAGGTATTAGAGTGTGGACCTGCCAACATTGATGGCCAATCATTACGTCCTGTAATTGTAAGGTAAAGCTGATTAGCCAAACCTATTTCCATACTTCCAAATAACGATTTTGTTTGGTCATGATAACCTTCTTGTATTTTCTTTTCTGTCTTACCATCTAACTGGTAAATATTAAAGACATTTGGAATAAGATCCTCTCGAATGGAACCATCATTACCAAAACCACATTGCTTAATATCTGAAATAGATGCACCTAAAAAGGCTGATAAAGATAACTTGTCATGTAAAAAACTTTTGTTGGCATTTATCATCATATCGCCATAAGTCTGCTTATTATCTGTATTACGCAAGGCATACGAGCCATTAACCCCTGCTAAAGTACGATTAGTTGTTGCATAATTTTTTACTTCATAAGAGTTCGTAGCATTATCTATACGTATTCGAGCACTGGCACTTAACCAATCATTTAACATGTAGCTAATACCTGCATTAAACATATAACGATATTTTTTATTAGTACGAACATTACGATACGCTACCCAATAAGGATTCTGACCAACATATTCACTAAGAAGATTACCCCAATTCTGTACATATATACCACGCTGACTATCCCAACGTTCATACATCTTCATGCTCTCATTTGAGTTACCTCGTGGATATAGGTAAGCTGTTAGCAAAGGATTACCATAAACACCCTGATTAGTCATATTGCGATCGTTTTGTATAATATAACTTGCTCCTAAGTCTAATGTCATTTTATTATCAAGCAATTTGCTTGTATTACGAATAGAAAAGTTATAGCGATTATAATGATTGTTTGGGATTATTCCACTACTATTTAAAGCATTAGCCGAAAAAAACGTTTGGTTAGTCTTAGTTCCTGTAGAAAGTGTAAAGCCTTCTGTTGTTATAATACCTGTTTTTAAGAAATCCTTTAAAGGGTCATATCCCTGATAATTAGCTTCATTAAGCAGCTTTCCCCAGCTATAAGAATCTGTACCATTATCATGAATACTACTACCAGTACCATAACGATTTTGAAATTTTGGTAAACGAAAAGCTGTTGCTACCTCTGTTGTCTGACTTACTGTAAATTCGGTCTTTCCTACATTTCCTTTCTTTGTTGTAATGATAATAGCACCATTTGATGCACGATTACCATATAAAGCTGCAGCTGCAGCACCTGTAAGCACTGACATCGACTCAATATCTGCTGGATTAATGTCCGCAATTGCTTCTGTAACACCTTTAGAATCGAACTCAGAACCACCTTCTTCTCCTTGGTTAAACATAGGAATACCATCAACTACATATAAGACATTACTACTTTGCTCTATACTTCGTGTTCCTCGCATCACCACCTTTGACGCTCCGCCTATACCTGAAGAAGATGTATTAATATTTACACCTGCAACCTTACCATTCAAAGAATTAATAAAATTAGCATCTTTGTTTTTCAACATATCATCTCCTTTGACCTGCTGCACATTATAGCTTAAAGCTTTCTGCTCACGCTTTATACCAAGAGCCGTAACAACTACCTCATTAAGCTCTTTGGTATCCGCTTTCAGCAATATGCTCTGTGTACCTGCCACTACTTTTTGCTCCTTTGACAGATAACCAATATAAGAACACTCTAATATGTCCCCATTATTAGCTTTTATGGAAAACATACCATCTAAATCGGTAACGGCAACTTTATTTGTTCCCTTTACCTTAACAGTTACACCAATGAGCGGCTCGCCAGAGGTATCGATAACCTTACCTGTAACATTGTTTGTCTGCGCATTAGCCGACATTGACAAAGAAAACATTACAGCAAAAGCTATGAAAACTTTCTTTATCCTCCGAACTTTTGAATACGAAAAATTGAATAGATCTTTAATCATACTACTATTTTAGGATTAAACTAATAAAATATCGTTTGTAAAATTGTATAATTTAAATATATTAATGGAACCGCAATAACAAGACATATCTATATACGCCTCATACTACTTTATCCCATAAAGTAACATTCTTTTTATTTAGGTAAAAGGGTTTTTAATTATAATGTTTCTAATTCGATGCAAAGATAATTATTTATACCCAAACGAAGTAAAAAAATATTATATTTTTAAAACTATTTTTTTTTTACACTATTCCATAATACTGCTATAAGCATTTTTAATGGTATCTAAAGATTATTTTTCTTGCTTTGCCTTTTTATTATAAGACAAAACAACTATAAAAAACACTTTCTTACATACTAAAAATAATGTTTATAACGGCATAAGATAAGATATTAAACATAAAAACAATATCTATTATTATTAAAATTAGGTTATTTTTAGTATGTTTTTAATTTATTTTTTGTCTATTTTTAATTTATTTTTCTATAAATAAAAACCCATTTCCTCACACTAAGCATCAGCTTTTGCAAGGAAACAGGTCATAGTTTGCTATGTGAAATACTATTATTTATATTAAATCAAACAACGGTATATACATTTTATCATTACATATACGATACAGTATTATATCATATCTAAAAAATATTGATGTATTCGTGTGTCGCTATTAAGCTCTGGGTGAAACGAAGTAACAAGCATATTGCGCTCACGCGCAGCTACTATATTACCATTAACTACAGAAAGAACCTTTACTTTACTGCCCACCTTTTTTATAAAAGGAGCACGTATAAAAGTCATAGGAACATCTTTATCTATTCCCTCAAATGGTGCCATGGTATAAAAACTACCCAACTGACGACCATAAGCGTTACGCATGGCAGTTATGTCCATTACAGCAAGCTGAGACTGTGTGTGCGTATTTTCGCTATCGCCTTCAACGTTTTTAGCTAACAAGATTAATCCTGCACAAGTGCCAAAGACAGGTAAGCCTTCTTCTATCGACTTTCGGATAGGAGTTTGCAAACCTAAGTCGACAAGAAGTTTTCCTATAGTAGTGCTTTCTCCACCCGGAATAATTAAAGCATCTTTAGATTGCTGCCAATCTGATAGTTTACGTATTTCAAAAAAATCTACACCTAAACGTTGTAGCATCTCTTCATGCTCAAGAAAAGCTCCCTGAAGTGCTAATATTGCTACTCTCATTGCCCACGTTCTGCCATGATTACCTCTATTTCTTGCTCATTGATACCAACCATAGCTTCACCTAAGTCTTCCGAAATTTCTGCCAATACATTAGGATCGTTATAATTAGTAACAGCTTTAACTATAGCTGCTGCACGTTTTTCAGGATTACCACTCTTAAAAATACCAGAACCTACAAACACACCCTCTGCACCTAACTGCATCATAAGAGCAGCATCGGCAGGTGTAGCCACACCACCAGCAGCAAAATTGACAACAGGCAATTTACCATTTTCATGAACCCACTTTACCAATTCATAAGGAGCCTGTAGCTGCTTAGCGGCTTCAAAAAGCTCATCACCACACATACTTACTAAGCGGCGTATCTCTGCTTGCATCAAGCGCATATGTGATACTGCTTGCACAACATCTCCTGTGCCCGGCTCACCCTTAGTACGAATCATAGTAGCTCCTTCCTGTATTCGGCGTAAAGCTTCACTAAGATTACGAGCACCGCAAACAAAAGGCACATCAAACTGTGTCTTATCTATATGGTAAACATTATCAGCTGGCGAAAGCACTTCGCTTTCGTCTATATAATCTATCTCTATAGCCTGTAGAATTTGCGCTTCAGCTATATGACCTATACGACATTTTGCCATTACCGGAATGGTAACTGCCGCTTGTATACCTTTAATCATTTTAGGATCGCTCATACGGCTAACACCGCCAGCAGCACGAATATCTGCAGGTATACGTTCCAATGCCATTACGGCACAAGCACCAGCGGCCTCTGCTATACGTGCTTGTTCAGGAGTTGTTACGTCCATAATAACACCACCTTTTAGCATTTGTGCTAAATTGCGGTTTAATGTTTGTCTTTCGTTACTCATCTTATTAAATATTTTAAATTGTTATTCTGTCTTTCTAAAGTGTATAAATGTAAGCGATAATAAAGCACACAAAAAGCATTAACGCTTACTATTTCTCCTTCTAAACTCACTTGGTGTAAGTCCGGTTTGCTTCTTAAAATACTTTGTAAACTGTGCTTGCGAACCAAACTTAAAGTTATACGCTACCTCTTGTATAGTAAGCATAGTAGATAATAGCCTGTTTGAAATAGTTTCTGTCAAAGCTTTATCTATTATATTCTTAGGATTCTTACCTGACACCTTATGAGTTACCTGCGAAAGATAAGTGGGAGAAACGTTTAAGCAATCAGCATAAAAAGCAACATCTCTATTAGTAGCATTATGCTGCTGTACTGCTGTTAAGAACTCGTTATAAAGTTGCGCACTGCGTCCTATCAGGCTTTCTTCATGTTTTACAAAAGTATTAGCATAGTCCATAGCTTTAGCAATGGCATTATTTACTAACTTTTCTGTATTAAGATATACTGCCAATGCCGATGAAAAAACATTAGAAAAGCCATGACCATGCGGATTATCAAGCACAATAACACGCGTATCTTCAAAGAAATCCCTTTCAGTAAACTTTTCTTTATCTCGTTCTCTTAACACTACAATAGAGCATAAAGGTAACAACTTGCAGCGTATTAATGCTACAACATCATCTGATAATAATTCGTCTCCATTACTTGCTGTTATAACAGGGTCATAAACAACAAATTTAGGACGATACTTCTGCAACGTTTCTACAACGACATCTAAGGTTTCGGCATTACGAACCAACCCTATACGCATCGTATCTGGTTGTACATCATTGATAATTGCCTCTATTTGTCCACGAACAGCAGCTGCAGGCAAGTCGTACACCGACTGAATACCTAAAGTGTTCTGCATCGTTATAGAAGTAATAGCCGATACAGCACGGCCTCCTAAGGACGATATAGTTTTTATATCTGCCTGAATACCTGAACCACCAGTACCATCAGATCCTGTTATGGATAATATAATAGCCATATATATTAAGCTCTTTTACTATACTTACAAAGTAAAAATAAATATTTTATATGTGCAAGTAACGTTTGTAAACTGACAAAAAAAACTAAAGTTTTACTAAACATTCATATCTATAACCCCATAATTTAATGTAAGCTCGACTAATTCACATTAAATTATCAAACAAATAATAAATCTCAAAATAAAATATGACGCACCTTATCTATTAGGTGCGCCATATCTATATTAAAACATACAATGTTACAATTACCCCACTTGGCTACCTGGTTTTACCTTGCTAAGTGTAGTAGTTACAGCAAGCGAACCATCAAAATTGACCGCAGAAAGTATCATACCCTGACTCTCTATGCCCATCATCTTGCGTGGAGGGAAGTTAGCTACAAACAAAACATCTTTACCTATAAGCTGTTCTGGCTCATAATAAGCAGCTATACCACTAAGGATAGTACGTTCCGTACCAGAGCCATCATCAATGCTGAACTTTAATAGTTTCTTGCTTTTTTTTACTTTTTCGCAATTAACAATGTGTCCTACACGAATATCGAGCTTCTCAAACTCATCAAACAAAACACTTTCCTTAATTGGTGCAGCTTTACTATTAGCTTCCTCGTTTGCCTTTTTTGTAGCTTCAAGCTTCTTTAGCTGTGCCTCTATAACATCATCTTCTATCTTTTCAAAGAGCAAATGCGGCTCTGCTAACTGATGACCTGCTTTAAGAAGATCGGTAGAACCTAACTCGCTCCAGTCGTATGTTGTCATATTAATAAGCTTACGTAGCTCTGCAGAACTAAATGGCAAGAAAGGTTCGAAGGCTATACTTAGATTAGCAACCAATTGCAGTGAAATATTCAATACCGTTTCCACTCGCTTAGGATCGGTCTTCCACACTTTCCAAGGCTCACATTCTGTTATATAACGATTACCTATTCGGGCTAAGTTCATTGCCTCTTTTTGTGCTTCACGAAACTTAAATGCGTCTAAAGATGCCTCTACCTTTTCCTTTACATCTTTAAATTCGGCAATAACCTGCTTATCTATATCCTTTAATTCGCCACAAGGAGGCACTATACCGTTCCAATACTTTTTGGTTAATTGTAAAGCACGATTAACGAAATTCCCATAAATAGACACCAGTTCCGAGTTGTTACGTTCCTGAAAATCCTTCCATGTGAAGTTATTATCCTTTGTCTCTGGTGCGTTAGCTGTTAATACATAACGTAAGACATCTTGCTTACCCGGAAAATCAACTAAATACTCATGTAACCAAACAGCCCAATTTTTGCTGGTAGATATTTTGTCATTCTCAAGATTTAAAAACTCATTAGCAGGTACGTTATCTGGTAAAATATATCCACCATGTGCCTTTAACATTATAGGAAAAATTATGCAATGGAACACAATATTATCTTTTCCTATAAAATGTATCAAACGTGTTTCTGGATCTTTCCACCACTTTTCCCAATTTCCAAATCGTTCTGGCTCTTTATCGCACAGCTCTTTAGTGTTAGAAATATAACCTATGGGAGCATCAAACCAAACGTAGAGCACCTTACCCTCTGCCCCCTTTACAGGCACAGGTATACCCCAGTCTAAGTCGCGCGTCATCGCACGTGGCTGCAAATCCATATCCAGCCAACTCTTACACTGACCATATACATTAGAACGCCACTCCTTATGCTCTTTTAATATCCATTCTTTGAGCCACTCCTGATAATTATTTAGTGGTAAATACCAGTTTTTTGTATTCTTCAACACAGGCTTCGAGCCAGATATTGTAGAACGAGGATTCTTCAATTCCAAAGGACTAAGATCCGAACCACACTTCTCGCACTGATCTCCATATGCATTAGGATTACCACAATGTGGGCATTCGCCCATCACATATCTATCAGCCAAAAACTGTTTTGCACTTTCATCGTATAGCTGCTCACCTTCTTTTTCTATCAGCTTACCGTCCTCATAAAGCTTTTTAAAGAAATCGCTTGCAAACTTATTATGAACATTGCTTGTAGTACGGCTATATACATCAAACGAAATACCAAACTCATTAAATGAATCTTTTATCATCTTATGGTATCTATCGCACACATCTTGAGGGGTTATACCTTCCTTTCTTGCACGAATAGTAATAGGCACTCCATGCTCATCAGATCCACCTATAAAAATTACTTCTTGCTTTTTAAGACGAAGATAACGCACATAAATGTCTGAAGGAACATATACACCAGCAAGATGACCGATATGAACACCACCATTAGCATAAGGCAATGCGGCTGTAACAGTGGTACGTTTAAATTTCTTTTCTTCCATATATGGTTTACTATTGTTTCTATTGCAAAGTTACTTCAATTTAAATAAATAGCAAAGCTTATTGTATTCTAATACTTTTACCTGCCTGATAGCAAGCTATAGTACGCTCACCTTTCTTATAAATATCTTCACTGCCTTGCATATCAAGTACAAAACCATTAGCTTTTACTTGTGCCACAAGATTATTATAAGCAGGTAAGTTAAATACTGCTATAATTATAGCACCATCTTTAAACGCAATATAACTCGACACACCTTTAGCTAAAGGTTTAGGATAATCGGCATAAGCAGTCTTGGTAAGTAGCTTAGAAAGTACACAATTCTTATAATACATCTTAGAAAAATTGTCTAAACGATATACCTCATACCCTTTCTTTAGCTTATATCCATACTTCTTTGTTATAACAGGTATGAGGTTAGGCGTTTCATACATCTCTACAGCTTCTGCTACAGATATTACATCACTAATAGGAAGTACACTCTCCACTGTATCATGGGGTATATCCTTGACACTTGTAGTAATAACTTTTTGCTTTGTACCACAACTCACCAACACCAGCATAAAACCTATTATGAAGGCTATTTGTAATCTTTTATTTTTCATCTTCTTTGTTTTTATTGTTCTTTTTACTATCTATTTTTATTTTAATGCACGTCTATTTTCTTCATTAAACAAGTAAGTTCTTAACATAATCTTGAGTTTCCTTTCTTGATACAGTTCTTATTCCTGTCTTTGATACATATAATATTATATCAGCAAAGTGTGTAGCAAGATCTATATCATGAGTAGAAAGCAATATTATCTTATCTAACTTATGTGCTACTTTGGTAAGTAACTTATAACAATCTACCTTTGAAGGAAAATCAAGAAAAGCAGTAGGCTCATCTAAAAGAATAATAGGAGTTTCCTGTGCTAATGCTTTTGCTATCATTACCTTTTGCATCTCTCCATCTGATAAAGTATTTATCAACCTGCCCTTTAAACTGTTTATACCTACTCTATTAATAGAATCTTCTATTACCTGTTTATCTTCCTTGCATAATATCCCCCAAAAACCTGTATAAGGAGATCTGCCCATACCTATCACCTCTTCCACTGTTACATTCTGAATATCTGGCTTTGTGGTAAGTACTACACTTATTTTATGTGCTAATTCTTTACAAGACAATACTGATAAACTAATATTATTAATAAAAATATCACCCTTTAGCTTTGGCAAAAAGCCTGAAAGAGTTTTTAAAAAGGTAGACTTACCTACTCCATTAGCACCTATCAAGCAAGTCAATTTGCCACTATTTATCTCAATATTAATATCAGATATTATATTATAATGTCTTTGATAGCCTATATCAAGATGTGAAACAGTAAATTGCATACAACCTTTATATTTTTAAAAACTTATTTATCCTATAATAAAGAATCCTCTTTTAAAGGAATTAAAACTGCGAAATTAATCATATTCTTTTATTTTCGCAAATATGACTATTACTTTTTAATTTAATAAATATAAAAATAATCCAACATCAACAGCTTTACCAAATTTTTATATTTACATACTTCCACACCTGCATACATGCTATCCCATGTATAAGACTGTTCCTGTTTTTTGTACCATTCAATATATATTAACACTTCAAAATAGCACAACCTTTCCTACATAAGCCACCTTTAGTTATATAACAACTCTTACTTTTTTAATATATAATTCATACTACTATAACTTATTAACCCAAGTTTAACCGGCAAAATTATTTTTCATAAATTTTCGGGATATTTTGTGTAGTATTAATTTGATAAATGATTGATAATCAAGTGTAGGGTATTGTAACGAGGGGCAAAAACCGATTTGTAGGACACAGTCATATCAAAATTATTTTGTTACTTTGCACTAATGCACGCAAATGTACAGACACGATTCAATCCTGCCACAGGCGACATGGCTCCTTATTATCGCATCAAGGAGTCATATCATGACGTGCAGGGTCATGTACATTCGCTAATTTTGTTGAACATCGGGTTCGAACCTTCACTTACTGCTGTAGAGGTTCGAAAAATTGTATACGCTCTTACCGAACGCTTCAAAAATAGAAGTACACCCTCGCTTTTTAAGGAACGTCTTGACGAACTTACTCCTA